>DYRK01000177.1:7709-10164 GCA_020718785.1 Desulfatirhabdium butyrativorans
CCATCGGTATTTCCGCCAAAACATGAGTTCCCGATCCTTCACGCGATTCGATACTGAATTCCCCGCCCATCTGAATTGCACGTTCCCGCATAATCGCAAGTCCCAGATGTTTCCCCAGGGGCCAGCCTTTCATTATCCTGTCAGGGTCAAAGCCGATACCGTCATCCTCAATACTCACGGAAAGCATCATATCCTTTCTGACAAGATTGACAAATACTTTTTTTGTCCGGGCATATTTGACTGCATTGTTCAAGGCTTCCTGAATGATACGGTAAACCGCGATTTCCCGGTCTTTTTCAAAGCGTTCCGGAATGTTGATGCAGAAAAAACTGATTTCAATATCCGACTGCTGTCTGATATCGGCGAACAGATTCCTGAGAGCCGGAATCAGCCCCAGAGTATCAAGCATTACGGGTCTTAATCCGTGGGAAACCTGTTTCAGTTCCCTGATTGCCTGAACTGCTTTGGATGTCGCGATGCTGATCTCGGATTTCAGTGCCGCAGGATTGTCTAATTTTTCCAAAGCATTTTCAAGACACATTTTCAGAGATGCCAGTGTCTGTCCGATCTGATCATGAAGTTCCATGGCTGTATGCTGACGGTCTTTTTCAAGCAGATCAATCAGTTGTTTCGACAATTCCTTTCGCTGGCTATGTTCGGTCAGCAATCGGCTGTTGGTGTGTTCCAGAGTTTCGTACAGCCGCCGGCGTTCAAAAATTTTGCCAAGATGTTCTCCGACCGCGGAAATCATGTGCTTTTCTTCAGGCATAAAATCCGGCGTAATGCCTTTGTCTTCAATATAACAGACTTCCAATCTGCCCACAGTTTTTCCGTTATCGCAGATTACGGTTTCCAATCTCTTAGCGGTTCTTATGAAATTTTCTGTACTGAACTCCGGTCCTTTGTAGGTTATCAGCCGGGCGCAGGCTGTTTCCGGGTACTGTATTGCCGGAGGAATCAGACGGACAATGCCGCGGAAAATAGTATCCCATGAAACATTCTGCTGTTCCACAAGTTTCAAAATGCTGTAAAGGCAATTCAGTTCCTTGACGCGTTCGCCAAGATCACGGGTCCGTTTCAGCAGGGCATTTTCCGCTTCCAGTTCGCGCGTCACATCCACACCGATACCGCCCAGCAGAGGCGGCTTGTCCTGTCTGAAAATCGGGAATTTCAGAATATGATAGGTACGGAATCGCCCGTTTTTATCCGGGATGGATTCTATCCGTTCCTGAAAACCTTCGGTCAGGGCATATTTGTCGTTTTCCAGTATTTTTTCGGCTATCTCTTCAGGAAAAAATTCCTGTATCTGTTTTCCGGGCCATTTTTCCGCATCAAAGGTGTCCTTCGTAAAGCGGTTGACATAAACATAGCGGAGATGTTCATCTTTCATAAAAATAACCCCCGGAAAACGGTCCATGAATGTTGCAAACCGGTTCTCGCTTTCCCGGAGTTCTGCCGCTGCCTTTACACGCGCGGTGATATTGGTATGTGAAACCACCGCGCCGCGGCTTTTTCCTTCCAAAGGGTACACGCTCAGGGAAAACCATCGTTTTTTTTCCGGTGAATGACAGGGATACTCGGTTTCGAATTCAGAAATGCTCCGCGACATGACCCGGCTGATACCGGATAATATTTCTTCAACTTCCGCGGCTTCTACGGACTGCAATGCGTCCTGACACGCATCAAAATAGTTTGTTCCGACACCTGTTTTCAATATGTCTGCCTGATTTTCAACAGTGAAATTTTCCCATGCCCGGTTGACGGCAACAATAATCCCGTCATGGTCCAGTACCGCGATATTGATACGCAGCGAATCCAGTACGGATTTGATAAAATTCTCATTTTCCAGCAATGCCTGTTCCGCGCGGCACCGGTCAGCGATTTCAGATTGCAGTCGTCCGGTTGCGGCTGTCAGTTCCGCGGTGCGTTCCGCAACACGGCGTTCCAGATCGTATTTTGCATTCCGAACCGCAGCTTCGGTCTGTTTGAGAGCAGTGATATTTCGGCAGAACTTGGTCACCGCGATTACCTTACCCTCGGCATTTCTGACCGGTGAAAGCTGGTCGCTGAACCACAATGTTTCTCCGTTCCATCTGACAGAGTTCTCAAATGTCGCGGGTCTGCCGCTTGCAACGATCTGTCTGATCTGCGCCATCAGAGGGGCAGCTTCGTTTTCATCAAAAAGGTCAAAAACAGTTTTGCCGATCAGAGATTCCGCGCTGACGCCGTAGCAGCCCGATACATGGCAATACAGATATCTTCCTTCCAGATCGTGCATGACAATGAGGTCTTCGGAACTTTCCACAATCAGCCGCAGCCGGTTCTCGCTTTCCTGCAATTCATTCAGCGATTTTTCTGCCTGCTTCCTGAGTGTTGCAAGTTCTTCGCGGAGGCGGATATTCTCATTTTCAAGTTCTGTCTCTCTGTCTGTTTTTATTGTTTTTTCCATATAAAA
>DYRK01000885.1 GCA_020718785.1 Desulfatirhabdium butyrativorans
AGCCGGGGCTTCGGGCGCAGATGCGTTCCCAAGCCGGGGCTTGGGAACGAGGGAAGGATGTGAATTAATGACGGACAAAGCAAGAGCGCATGTTGTAGTCAGCGGCAAAGTGCAGGGAGTTTTTTTCAGAGCGGAAACCAAGAAAACCGCAGCCCGCTACGGAGTTTTCGGATGGGTGAAAAACAACAGTGACGGAACAGTTGAGGCAATATTCGAAGGCGATGAGGATGACGTAAAAGCCGTGACCGAGTGGTGCAGGCAAGGACCGCCCCATTCCAGGGTCAAAGACGTGACTGTCATATATGAAGACTATTCGGGCAAGTTCAAGGGCTTTGACATCACATATTAAATAACAGGGAATCGGGGAATTTCAGGAATTGGGGAATCTTCATAAAAAGAAATCCCTCAATCCCTTAACTCCCCTTCATCGGTTTGACACGTTCCTGTCAGATGCCATCTTTGAGTCTCTTGCCGGGTCTGAACTTTGCCACATTGCAGGCTTTGATTTTAATGGATTCTCCGGTCTGGGGATTGCGCCCCTTGCGGGCTTTGCGGCGGAGTTTTGAAAAGGTGCCGAAACCGACCAGCGTCACCTTGCCGTCTTTTTTCTTCAAGGTTTCTACTACGCAATCCATAAAAGAATTCAGGGCTGCCGCGGCTGCGACTTTGCTGATGCCGGCATCTTCTGCCATCTTTTCTATCAATTCGGCTTTCGTCATAGTGTTACGCTGCCTCCTTTTTTTATGTGTGTTATGACTGTTTTTCTCACGTCAATATAGCAGGTGATTTTCAATGTCAACATAATTCAGCATTCA
Source organism: Desulfatirhabdium butyrativorans (assembly GCA_020718785.1). GTDB lineage: Bacteria > Desulfobacterota > Desulfobacteria > Desulfobacterales > DYRK01 > DYRK01. The sequence continues at coordinate 816 of DYRK01000885.1, forward strand.
TCAACACTTTTTTTGAAAAATTCAATTCTAATCTGCTTCAGACAGGTATCTGTAAACAGCATATTGCCCGAATCCTCGGTTATCAACCGATGAAAGCATGAACATACTTGACTTTTCAGATTCATGCAGGTATTCATGAGAGTTTAAGGTTTATCACACTGATTTCACAGGCAGCAGATCAAGGGAGTTATCGGATTTTGAGACCGGAAACCATACCTTTATATAAGAGACATATTCGACGGCTGCTTGTCCGGTCAACAAACTGGATAGGCGATGCGGTCATGACTATCCCCGCGGTCCGTGCCATCCGGGAATGTTTTCCCTGTGCCGAAATTTTTATTCTGGCAAAACCCTGGGTTATGCCTGTTTTCGAGAACAGCCCTCACGCAGACCGGCTGCTGATTTATGACAGCGCAGGGAAGCACAAAGGACTTGCCGGAAAACTGCGGCTTGCACGGGAGTTGAAGGCGTATCGCTTTGATGCGGCGATTCTTTTGCAGAATGCTTTTGAAGCTGCATTAATCACTTTTCTTGCCGGAATTCCTGTGAGAATCGGGTACGACAGGGATGCGCGCACTTTGCTCCTGACTCATGCGGTTCACTGCAGCCCTCGGATAAAACAACTCCATCAGACCGAATATTATCTGCGTATTCTCAAGGGTGCAGGACTGAGAAAAGCCGGAAATGCCGATTTTGACCGAAGTCTTTATCTCAGAGTCAGCGATAATCAGAAGCAGCGGGCAGATGAAATTCTGGCACAATACGGAATATCCGGGAATGAGCGGATTCTGGGCATCAATCCCGGCGCGACCTTCGGTTCTGCCAAACGATGGTTTCCCGAGAGATATGCCGAGCTATGTCAGCGATTGAAGCCTTTTGCGGAAAAGATTCTTGTGTTCGGCAGCCCCGGAGAAGAGGCTTTGGGAAGACATATATGCGAAACAGCGGGAAGCCATTGCGTCAATCTTTGCGGCAAAACTACGCTGGGAGAAGCTATTGCCCTGATCGGACGCTGCCGACTCTTTGTCACCAACGATTCCGGACTCATGCACATTGCAGCAGCTTTGGATATTCCTCAGATTGCCATATTCGGCTCCACAGATCACGTGACAACTGCGCCTGCAGGCTCCCGCAGCCGTATCGTCAGAATCCCGACCCCGTGCAGTCCCTGTCTCAAACCGGAATGCCCGGAAAAACACCATCGCTGCATGAAAGAGGTCACTGCGGATATGGTTTGCTCCTTAGCCGAACAACTGATCA
>DYRK01000886.1 GCA_020718785.1 Desulfatirhabdium butyrativorans
AAAATGTAAAGCGGGTTTCAAACCCGCTTTACTGTTCCTTTTTCGTATCTCGGGCCACACTACCGGACAATTTTTTTCAGCCCGTTCTGCTGAAACAGACACAAAACGGCTTGCAAAGCCGTTTTACTGTAAAACGATTTTGCAAATCGTTTTTTCAATAAAATCAGCATATTATAATTTTTTGTCCGGTAGTATGAAAACGGCTTGCAAAGCCGTTTTACTGTAAAACGATTTTCCAAATCGTTTTTTTAAATAAAATCATCATATTATAATTTTTTGTCCGGTAGTATGAAAACGGCTTGCAAAGCCGTTTTACTGTAAAACGATTTTCCAAATCGTTTTTTTAAATAAAATCATCATATTATAATTTTTTGTCCGGTAGTATGATCTCGGGCATAAAAAAGCTCAGGAATTTTTAGATAAAATGTAAAGCGGGTTTCAAACCCGCTTTGCTGTTTCTTTTCTGCACTCCGGAAATAATATGGACTGGCGGTTATTCTTCAAAATCATTCGGATCGTGTCCGCTCTTGCAATGACCGGGGCAACCTTTGTCATTTTATGGAGAATCCGCGGCATTTTAAGCTGGAAACGATCTTTGAAAGATGAACTGAAGGCATTAAAAATATCTGCGCGGGATGCCTCACCGTCCGGACAGGCGGCTATCCGGATCATTGAAAAACGTTGCGGAGCGGTATTTCATTCCTTTTCTCCCGAATTTGCCGAGCTGCGGGATATTCCCGATTTTATAATTTCCATCGCGGCATGTCACCACCCGGACGCGCCACGGCCCGAACTTCAGATCACGCTCGGCGCGCTTTTCCGCAATTTTGAAAACTCTCTGGAGCGGTTTGACTGCATTCTTGCGCGTCCCGGATTCAAACGGCTGGCAGCAGTCAATATCAGACATATACGCGATTCGCGGAAATGGTATCTCAGGCTGACCGGATCGCGGTTTTATATATGGTATTCGCGTTATAAAAAGCGTATCCGGCAGATATTCCGCTTCCGCTTTGTACTGCTTCCTGACCCTTTTTCTTTGCTGACATATCTCTCCGGTCAGTTTACAATCCTGATGCTGACCAAATATCTCATGGCAGATATATATCTCTTTTTGGGAAAATTAGCGGCAGATGCCTACGCTGAGGAAGAGATATTGCCGGAAGACGGGAAAGAGGCATTGGAAGACACGCTGGAAACATTGGAGACACTGAAGGAAGAGCCGCCATCCTTTACCGATCCTCAGCTTCAGGACATTCGGAGACGGCTTGCAGGTCTGTCCGCGGCAGTGATCGCTCCGGGGCTTGCCGAATGGAAAACAGCAATGTATGATGCCGCGCTGATTATCTCGAAAAAGCATTTTCCGGAATCCGATGCCCCGCTGCAGGAGGCAGCAGTCGGACCTTTGCTGGAGAGAACACGGGCATGGACAGGGATGTTCGTCAGAGGAGAGGAATTTCCACTGCTCCGGCACCTTTACCGGATGCGTCTGGAAACTCTTTTCACGGCAAAGAATCTCTCGGCAGCAGTTCTTCCGAAACGGACGCGAGACATTATCATGAAAGCCTTAAAAACCTACGGCTGGCTCAGATGGCCGTTAAAGGTCTATCAATTGGCAGGAAATTTCTCGCCCTGGAAAATCGCCCTGGAAGCCGGATGGATGGCTGCAAAAAAAACAAGTATTGCTTATTCTTACGGAAAAGCCTTTGACAAAGCCTGCAAAGAAGCGGATACGGTTTATGCCCGGTCACGTGAACTGAAAGAACGGATGTAGTGAGTTTTTTCAAAAAAACTCAGTTTCTGAATCACTGCTTCTGCACCACTGCCTTATTTCTTTCAAATTAAAAATTTATCAGTTGCCATACTACCGGACAAAAAATTACAATATGTTGATTTTATTGAAAAAACGATTTGCATCTGTTTTAAGCAGGGGCGTTTTACAGTAAAACGGCTTTGCAAGCCGTTTTGTGTCTGTTTCAGCAGAACGGGCTGAAAAAAAATTGTCCGGTAGTGTGATTTCACTTATAAAACTCTGCTTGGTAACGACTTTGAAATCTATAAATTAAGGAGGGTGA
>DYRK01000887.1 GCA_020718785.1 Desulfatirhabdium butyrativorans
AAAACCGGCAAAACCCGCAGAGCCTTTGATGCTGTGAATGGCGCGGAATGCCCGGTTGATAAGTTCGGGACTGACATTTCCCCCGCTTTTCTCCATTTCAAGGAAATCCGGCTCCGCGGCGTCTGTCAGATCCCTGATTTCAGCCGTAAATTCCACTATCAATTCCTGACTCAGCATTTCCCCGCTGCTGTCGCTCATGCCTTTTTCTCCTGAAAGGGTATGGGGATGGGTCAGAGGTGAGAGGTCAGGGGTGAGAGCTAAGAAGACAAAATCGTAATTTTCCTCGTTCCCAAGCCCCGTTTTCCTCGTTCCCAAGCCCCGTTTTCCTCGTTCCCAAGCCCCGGCTTGGGAACGCATCTGCGCCCGAAGCTCCGGCTTCGGGCAGTCTCCCGTCACGGGAAGCCGGGGCTTCCCCGGCAAGTGCGTTCCCAAGCCGGGGCTTGGGAACGAGAAAAGACAAAATCGTAATTTCACCCCTCACCCCTCACCCCTCACCTCTGAACCCTCACCCCTGATTCCCGACCCCTCCATATTTCCCATGGTTTCGATTCCCGATTCCCCGAACAGATGCTCGATGGAATTCAATCTGCCCTCGATGTTCATGGAAAGAATCTGGGAAAGCGAATACAGGATAACCAGCGCGTTTTTGCTGGCATCTTTGGTGACAATGTCGCTGATCCGCCCAAGAATGCCTTCGTTGACCATCTGTATTTTTTTATAGTATTTTGCGAGTTTCTCCAGATTCATATCCGGCTCATGTCCTTTCTTATATGCAAAATACTGTTTGAGAAGGTAAATAGAGGTTGAGCGGAACACGGTCTCCTGCAATGTGGAAAAAGGGAGATGGAAGCGGGCCATGGGTTTGAAAAATTCCATCACCGGGCAGTTGCTTGTTGCCATGATGATCCCCAATATGGAAAAAAGCCCTTCCTGAATCGAAGTTTCCTTGAGATAGGTTCTTGCAGGCGTGGTACAGCGCACAATACACCGGTCAACCGAAATCATGTCTTTGTATTCTTCGATCAGGTCGGCAATATTAAGGGCTATCGGGCAGTAAGGCTGGCTTTCCTTTCCGAGCGGACAGCATCTGCACTGGTTGCTTTCCAATCTTGCCCATTCGGGTTTGAAATTCGGTCTGGTCCGGATAATGCTGACAGTTTTCGGATCCAGAAGTATCTCGAAAACATTCCGTTTTCCATCTCCGAAACTAAATTCATAGCTGATATGATAGGGTGTCTCTTCCATGATGCTGTCCTTCCCGGGCCTCATTTTGAAATTTCAGACGATTGCAGAATTTCCTCAAGAATCGGAATGTATCCTTTTCTGCCGGCTTTGTCAAAAGCCCCGGTCATTTTTTTTGTATGATGACATAAAAATGTAATATTATCAACAGCAGGGGTTACGCAGTTCAAAAGCCGGCAGATCGGAAAAGTTCGCAGTCCCGCCTTTTTTCTCGTTCCCAAGCCCCGGCTTGGGAACGCGTCTGCGCCCGAAGCCCCGGCTTCGGGCAGTCTCCCGTCACGGGAAGCCGGGGAACCTCCCCGGCAGGTGCGTTCCCAAGCCGGGGCTTGGGAACGAGAAAAAAAGCCGGGGCTTGGGAACGAGAAAAATCAGATTCAGACCGGACTGATGAGAAAAATGCTCCCCTGAAATACTCTTTTCACCCCATTGATTTGTATGCCCTTTATGTTTTATGAACCCGTGTTTCGGTGAGATCATACACAAGCCGGCCTGAGCGGAAATATTAAAGATATGAAAAATAAAATATGCCGGCGTAAGAATTACATATCGCATTGAATATAATATTGCAGGTGCAGAGTCATACTGCACGTTTTGTCCACAAAGAAAAAAATTTTTCCTCGTTCCCAAGCCCCGGCTTGGGAACGCATCTGCGCCCGAAGCCCCGGCTTCGGGCAGTCTCCCGTCACGGGAAGCCGGGGCTTCCCCGGCAAGCGCGTTCCCAAGCCGGGGCTTGGGAACGAGAAATGAATATAATATTGCAGGTGCAGGGTCACACTGCACGTTTTGTCCACAAAGAAAAAAATTTCGGAACTATGTTCCTGAATATAA
>DYRK01000888.1 GCA_020718785.1 Desulfatirhabdium butyrativorans
GCGCATGTTCTCCGCTCCGGCGTGCAAAGATATTTAATTGATCTGATGGAAAAAGGCTATATTTCCTGTATCGCCGTAAACGGCGCAGGCGCAATTCATGATTTTGAATTTGCATTGATAGGTGCCACGACTGAAAGCGTGGCGCATTACATCAAAGACGGGCATTTCGGATTGTGGCAGGAAACCGGCCGTATCAATGATATTGTTTCAGATGCGGCAAAAAGCGGCATGGGGCTGGGAGAAGCGGTGGGCCGTGTTATTGAGGAAGAGCGATTTCCCCACCGTGAAATCAGCGTATTTGCCGCCGGATACCGGCTGGGCATTCCCGTAACGGTTCACGTAGGGATCGGCTACGATATTGTGCATGAGTTTCCGAACTGTGACGGCGCGGCTTACGGGGCAACGAGTTACACGGATTTCCTGAGATTTGCGAAAATTCTGGAATCTCTTGAAGGCGGCGTTGTCATGAACTTCGGCAGCGCAGTCATGGCACCGGAAATCTTTCTGAAAGCATTGTCAATGGTCAGAAATGTCGCCCGGCAGGAGGGACGGCAGATTTGTCATTTTACAACATTGGTATGCGATTTATTGGATTTGCCGGATAATTATCATAAAGAACCTTCCAAAGACAATCCGTACTATTATTTTCGCCCCTGGAAAACCATGCTGGTCAGGACAGTGGCTGACGGCGGAGAAAGTTTTTATGTGAAAGGGCGTCACGCAGAAACCGTTCCTGCTTTATGGACAGCAATCAATGAACTGGATAAATAATATTTCAGGCATTCATAATTGTTTAAAATTATTGTCAGTCCGTGATCAGATGAAAAAAGATCTTGACACGGACTCGGCTTTCAGGTTATGGACAGAGTTTACGATTCAGATTCGTGAAAGTGAAAAAACGGTTTATCTGATCGGAAACGGTGCCAGCGCGTCAATGGCAAGCCATTTTGCCGCTGATCTTGCAAAAAACGGGCGTGTGCGTACTCAGGTTTTTACAGATTTGTCCCTGATCACTGCTGTGGCAAATGATATAAGTTATGAATCTGTATTTTCCGAACCGCTCCGATGGCAGATGAAAGAAGGGGACATGCTTGTGGCAGTCAGCAGTTCCGGAAATTCGCCCAACGTGCTTGCCGGGTGTAAAACAGCCCTGTCTCTCGGCGGCTATGTGATTACGCTTTCGGCTATGAAACCGGACAATACCTTGAGGTCATTGGGAAATCTGAATTTTTATGTGCCTGCGGAGACTTATGGGGCTGCTGAAACCTGTCATGCGGCGATTTTGCATTATTGGATGGATCAGATGCTTTTAACCCGGCAATGACAATCAGGGGATTTTCAAAAAAAAGATTTTAAGGCGGACAGCATGGGGCTGATATATTCGGATATAGAACTGATTAACAGCGATGATCTGGCTCTGGTACGGAGAGGCTATCTGAAAGAAAACGAAGTCAGAAAGATGAAGGTAAATGCACTGGTTGACAGCGGGGCAATGATGCTCTCGGTCAATGAAACAATAAAAGTACAGCTCGGTCTCTCAATATTGGACAGGCAGATGGGGGAACTCGCAGACGGATCAAAGCAGTCTTTTGAAATTGTCGGGCCAGTGGATATCCGTTTCGCAAACCGTCAGACAACCGTGCGGGCTGTTGTTCTGCCCGGAGATACGGAACCGCTGCTGGGTTCTATTCCGATGGAAGATATGGATGTGCTGATTGATCCGAGAGGACAGAGACTTATCGTAAATCCGTCTAATCCGTACTTGGCAAAAAAGTCTTTGAAATAAAAACAATTATGGAAAAGATTAAAAAAATCGAAGAACTGGCGGAGATTCTGGAAACGCTTCGCAGTCAGGGCAAAAAAATCGTGCATTGCCACGGCGTGTTTGATCTTCTGCATATCGGTCATATCCGCTATTTTGAGCAGGCAAAAAGAATGGGCGATGTGCTGGCAGTGACGATTACGACAGACCGCTATGTGGACAAGGGACCCCACCGTCCGGCTTTCCCCGATGCTCTGAGAGCCGAGGCGATTGCTTCGCTGAATGCGGTGGATTATGTCGC
>DYRK01000178.1:0-2892 GCA_020718785.1 Desulfatirhabdium butyrativorans
GTTACGGCATTGTCAGAAATCACGGGGGAGATATTTTTGCGGAAAGCGAACCGGGCAGGGGCGCGGTATTCACTGTTGTCCTGCCCGTGATTTTTCCGGATGAAAAAGCAGGGTAGGGTGTGCACGAAGTCAATGCCATTAAGTTAAGAGAAAAATATAGCGAAAATGTAGTCGGGGTGAGCTTGCGAACCCCGACTACATCCGGCAGTAGAAAATGTAGGTCGGGGGCCCCGACATCATCCGGCAGGCAAGTGTCGGGGTTCGCAGGCTCACCCCGACCTACGAAATTGTTAACTTAACGGCATTGGGGCACGAAGTGCCCGCCGTGCAAGTACAACTTAACAAAAAAATGGCAGCCGATGTTTGACAGAACTAAAAGGAACACAAATATGAGCGCAAAACAGGTATGGCAGAGGTGAAAAACGGTCAGATCGTGTTTTTGCAGGGCAATCCGCATGTTCCGGCAATGAAGGGCGCCATCTGCCCCCGCGGGGCAGCCTGGACTGCCTTAGCCAATGATCGGGAGCGCCCCCGAACACCGCTTATCCGTGACGGCGCACGAGGTGAAGGAAAATGGCGGGCTGCGGGCTGGGACGAGGCACCGGATTATGTCGCCGGCGAATTAAAAGAGGTAATAGAAAAATACGGTGTCCGAAGCATTTCCCTGACAGACCGGGGCGGACCGTTCCGGGATATCTGCCAGGCATTTCTCAGGGGACTTAAGACGCCGAATTACTGCAACCATGACGGGGCCTGCGCCCGCAATGTGCAGCTGTCGCTGACGGGCATGGGCCGCAAGGATGTGGTGTATGATCTGAAAAACGCCCGTCATGTGGTGCTGCAAGTGCGAAACATTTTTGAAGCCGTCAATGTTCAGGAGGTCAATAACCTGACGGATGCGCTGAATAACGGCTGCAAGCTGACCGTGATTGATATCCGAGCCAATGTGTCATCCACAAAAGCGAACCGGTTTTTTATGATTCGGCCCGGAAGCGATTATGCCTTTAATCTGGCAGTTATCCATATTCTTCTGACCAAAAAATGAAAACAGAACTGTTGCGAAATAGCACAAGTATTTGAATTCAGAAGCTATTTCAGATAGCCCAATTTTGGAATTAACCACTTGATATACAAAGACAACCTCCCGAAATCGGCTCTTATTTTGCAACAGCTCTGATTCAGATAAAAAAAAGGTTGACAAGCCGATTTATATCGGATAAATAAAATCCGATTTATCCGATATGGTGAAAAAATATGAAACTTACAAGAGAATGTGAATATGCTGTTCGCTGTGTTCTTTACCTTTCCCATGAAGGAAAGGAAATAGTGGTTGGCCGCAGGCGGATTGCAGAAGAAATGGAAATCCCCGGCCCGTTTTTAGGGAAGATTGCCCAGCAGCTGGCGCGTTCCAATATCATTGAAATTGTTCAGGGATCCAAAGGCGGCTTCAGACTGGTGCCTTCACCCGAAAAACTGACCCTTCTGGATGTCATAGAAGCGGTAATGGGGAAAGTGTATTTAAATGACTGTGTATTGCGGCCGGATTCATGTTTCAGAAGTCCGACATGCCATGTCCGTCTGGTATGGAAAGCAGCAACGGAAAGGCTGCGGGAAACACTCCGAAAAACCAGTTTTGCGAAGCTTTTAGAAGCGGAGTCCGAATATTTATCTTCTGATTGAACCGTAAAAGACGGGAGAAATCGCTTTCCTTGCGCTTCTTACATTACCTGAGAGAATTTAAGTACCTAAGCAATAATTTTTTGACATTTCCGAAATAGCGGAAATCGGAAAATTCAGAATGCGATCAATGAGAGAGCAACATAACAAAAGACCGTTGTTTGGCAAGATCCTGACACAGAAAGGGATTATCACCGATAACCAGCTTGCAGGCGCGTTGAGAATTCAAAAAGAAAGGCTTTTTCTTTACGGAGAACCTGTTTATCTTGGCCAGCTTATTGTTGAGCTTGGCTTTGCTTCCGAACAGGAAGTCGTTAACGCAGTCAGCGAGCATTATAAAATATCAGTGTCCTCTTTGTCGGAAAATATTGAAGAACTGATTGAGAAAAAGAGCAGGACGGCTTTAAAAAGAATAACCAATGTCAGGATTCCGATCTGGATACAGTTATCCGTGGCCATGACTGCCATTATTATTCTCACTGTTTCCCCGTTCAGCTTTCTCATTCTCAGCCAGCAAAAACAGGAGCTTTATGAACAGACGGTTAATACCGGCATCATCAGCCTGAACTATTTTACTTATAACGCCCGTATTCTTCTTGTCGAAGACAACATATCAGGGCTGAATTCGCTGATAAAGGAAGTTGTATCAGTGAAAGGACTTGTCTTTGCCATCATAACGGACAACCGGAAAATCATAAAAGCCCACACGGATATCAGCAAGATAGATTTGCCGCTTGATACGCGGCATTATCCGAACAATGTGAATTCAAAAGAGAATGTCAGTTATTTTACCGGCATGACCCCGTCCGGGGAACATGTGCTGCACCTGAGCCGTCCCATCACTTTTCAGGGCAGAAAACTGGGCCAGGCCTATGTCGGGGTTTCCATTGATTTCATAAACCGGCTTACCCGGGAAAAAGCCATATTCATTATCATATCAACATCCGTCATAACACTTTTCGGAATACTTGTATCGGTTATTCTCGGACTCCGGCTTTCCATGCCTGTCGGGGAACTGGCTGAGGCAACAAGGGAGATCGGCAGGGGAAACTATCTTTACAAGGTAAATATGCGCCGGAACGATGAGCTTGGCGATCTTGGCAGGGCATTTGACAAAATGGGCAGGGAACTCTGGAGCAAGATGTTAATGGAAAAATCTTTTGGCAAATATGTCGGTTCCGAGGTTCTCCGGATGATCATGGCCAACCTGGAAAA
>DYRK01000178.1:2992-10084 GCA_020718785.1 Desulfatirhabdium butyrativorans
AAAATTTTATTGTCGTGAGAACCCGGGCCGGAGATACATTTTCTTCTCTCGCGGCCAGATATTTGGGAGATCTGTCAAAAGACTGGATGATCCGTGAATTCAACGGCATGGAAACCATTGATGCCGGACAGGATATTATTATCCCTAAAAAGCCTTTTTGTCGGGGCGGGTTAAAACTAAACGGCTGGCAAACCGTTCCGGTACTGCTCTATCATAAATTCTCAACGAAAACCGGGGGGAAATATTCTGTCACTCAGGCAGCTTTTGAAGAGCAGATGAAATATCTCAAAGAAAACGGGTATAGCGTGGTCACTTTGGACCAGTTCCTGAATTTTATTGATTTCAAAGATCCCCTTCCTCCGAAATCCGTGGTTCTGACCTTTGATGACGGGTGGGAATCTATGTATGATATTGCTTTTCCGATATTAAAAAAATATGGATTTCCCGGCGCCTTGTTTGTTTATACTGACTTTATAGGAAAAGACCGGGCAATGTCCTGGGATCAGATACGGGAGCTGGCTGAATACGGATTTGACATACAAAGCCATACCAAAACCCACCGGGATCTGACAGAATCAGGTGAAAACGGGTCTTTTGAAGATTATTTCGGAGGACTGAAAGAAGAACTCATCATATCCTCGTATGAGATTTTCAGGCATCTGAACAAAAAATGCACATGTCTGGCATATCCCCATGGAAAAACAAACCGTTTTGTCACGGCACTTTTAACGGAACACGGATACAGAGCCGGCTTTACAACTGATGAAGGACAAAATCCTTTTTTTATCAATAATTTTCTGATCAGGCGCACACGGATCAGCGGTGAGTGGGGCATGGAAGAATTTATAAAAAATCTGGACACCTTTTTCAAGGAAAAGGAAAAGGAACCGATCGAAACTTCCATCCCGTCGGCCGCGTCTGAAAAGGCAGTCCCGGATTTGTCGGAACAGTTCCGGATAAAAGCCGGAGAATATGAAAAAACAGGAGAACTGTAGCGTGCAGTTATCAGTCTGAAAATTGCGGAGGATTTGGATCCCTGCAATAAAGAAATACGGCCCGAAACAGAGAGGCTGCTCTTAAAAGCCGAACTCGAGGCTCAGAGACATTTTGAAAACGGAGTGTCTTATGCTGAAAAGAATGAGCCGGAAACAGCCCGCGGCCAATTCATAACAGCGCTCCGATATAACCCTGATCTGAAGGAATCTGTCGAATATCTGAAGAACAGGCTCCAGCCTGAAACATTCATGATGTATTCCGTTGAAAACAAAGACACATTGGAAATGATAGCCCTGAAAGTCTATCATGACAGTAAAAAGGATTTCCTTATTGCTTATTTTAACGACATTGAACAGGATAAGCTCCTTAAGCCCGGAACAGTTCTCAGGCTTCCTGTCCTTGACAGGGGACCGGTTAAAGAACAGTTTGATGCCGAAGATGAGCTTGAAAGGGCAAAATTCTATTTTGAACAGGATGAGTATGCCCTGGCGATTGGCATCTCAAAAAAAATTCTCGGGCATGATGCCTCAAATGCGGAAGCTGCCAGCCTGCTGAACGCATCCTGCAGGAAAGTGGGAATACTGTTAGGCAAGCGGGGCAGGTATAATCAGGCATTGGGAATTTTAAAGAAAGCTGATCCTGCGTATTCGGATGTCCATAATTTGATAAACGATTACTCAGCCCGGGACAAGGTCATGGATAAGATGCCGTCTGATCCCTCTGAAAGACTTCGGAAGGCTGAGACTAAGGATGACCGGAACAAGAAGTCCATGGATAAGACACCATCTGATCCCTCTGAAGGACTTGGGGAGCCTGAGACTAAGGATGACAAGGTCATGGATAAGACACCGTTTGATCCTGAAGGTGAGTTTGACACCGCAAAATTCTATCTTGCGTTGGAGGAATATGACACGGCCCATGACATTGCTGAAAAAATCCTCGCACATAATAATTCAGATAAAAAAGCCGGGGAACTGGCAAACGAATCCTTATACAGAAAAGGGATGCTGCTGGGCCGGCAGGAGCAATATGCACATGCTATTGAAATATTTAATAAGATACCTGAATATCCGGGGGTGAAAGAAGCAATATCCGAATTTGAACAGACCAGGAAAAACAAGGCACAGGAACATTACCGGCAGGGAGTCAGATATTTTGTGGATGAGAATATTTTGTGGATGAGAAATTGGAGGATGCTGTGGAAGAATGGAAAAAGGCTTTGGAACTTGATCCTGAACATCCGAATGCGGAAAAAGAAATGAAAAATGCCCTCAGCCTGATCCAAAAATTGAAGGATTGAAGATTAGCCTGACAATGCCGCAATGGTGAGGTTTTCCCAAAAATGTTGAAAAAAACAGCCCGGCAGTCCGGCGACTATTGGGGGGTTCCGCCGGCGATCCTGTCCCCAACCGCCGCTGACTTTGACGTTAGTGCGTCAGGCATAATGTTATTGACGGCAGTTTGATGAGCAAAGCAGACAAAGAAATATCAGTATCATTTTCAGCCCTGTTTGATCTGAAAGAAATTCAGAAGCTTCAGGATGCCTTTGCAAAAGCTGTGGGCGTAGCTTCCATTATCACCGGCATAAACGGATATCCGATAACAGAACCCAGCAATTTCTGCCGGTTATGTACCGATATTATCAGAAAGACTGAAAAAGGGCTTGCCAACTGCATGAAGTCCGATGCTGAAATCGGCCGCTGCAATCCGGACGGTCCCGTCATACAGCCGTGTCTGAGCGGGGGGCTGTGGGATGCGGGTGCCAGTATTATGGCAGGGGATACACACATTGCCAACTGGCTTATCGGTCAGGTCCGCAACGAAGCTCAGGACATCGGGAAAATGATCGGATATGCCCGTCAGATCGGAGCGGATGAGGATGAATTCCGTTCCGCCCCGGAGGAAGTTCCGGTCATGTCTTTCGGGCAGTTTGAAAAGGCAGGCGATGCACTGTTTCTGATGGCAAACCAGATGTCCCGGACAGCATTTCAGAATATAAGACAGAGGGAACTGACTGAAAAACTGGAACGGGAAATTTCAGAGCGTGAGAAGGCTGAAGAGGAAATCCGCCTGCTGAGGAAAAAAAAGGAGAGATATGAAAGATACATGATTTTCGGTTCAGACGGTGAGGAATACGGAATCAGCATTTCAAAAATTCAGGAAATTACAGAAATAATGCCTGTCACACATGTTCCCGGCACACCGGATTTTATGAAGGGGGTCATAAATCTCAGAGGGAAGATCATCCCGGTCATTGATTTCGGACTGAGACTCGGACTGAAAGCCGGAGCCTGCACAGAAAGAAGCTGTATCATAATCGTTGACACGGAAGGACGGCAGACCGGAATAGCGGTGGATTCTGTCACAGGAGTATCGGACATAAAAGGCGAGGATATTGACGATATGCCGGTGCTGGATCCGAAATCAGAAACCGGTTATATTTCCGGATTGGACAAATCCGGAGAGAAAATCAGGATACTGCTCAATATTGAACAGATTGTCAGTTCGGAAGAAATAAAACAGCATTTTGACAGGTAAAAATTATAAAGCCGCATAACCCGGCATTCAAGCGGACGGCGTTCCGCCGCCGCTTAATTCGTTGTTCGCATGAGGAAGATATGAGAGCATGTTTGGGATTCATCCCCCTGACAGTAGTCGCGGTTCCCTTTTTGGTCGCGACGATTCGGCAAGCCTTATTCTACAAAGGATGTATGGACGGTCTCGGCTATGTTCTAATTGCAATGGGCGGATTTATGGTTGGCGGGGTTTTGAATATCGCATATCTGCTCTTTGTGGCGATTACCCATCGCACACACTTCAGTTTTGAGCGCCGTCGGCCACGCATAGTCGCCATGATTGCCTTCATTGCCGGTCTCTGCCTGCTTGTCATCCAAACTATCGTCGTTGGAAGTATCGCGTGGAAGAAACTGACAATGGACTGAATGCGAACAACCGGTTCCGGCGGACGGCGTTCCGCTGCCGCTGAATTCGGTGTCAGGCATGTTGAATCCCGAATATATAAGTAAGGTATGGATATGAATGACAGAAAAATACTGTTCCCCCGAAAAGGTTCTGTACAAGGAGTGGAGACGAGCGGGAGGACTATATTGGGGTTTCTTCAAGGAAGGAGGGGAGTTTTCAGACGCATTGCTCTGAACCTTCTGCGTGAATACGGAATATCGGAAGTTCAGGCAGACAGATGGTATCCTCTGGAATCGCTGATATCAGTCTTCAATAAGCTGGCAGATGAAGGAGGAATAAATACATTGAGAATGATCGGAGCTTCTGTGATTGATCATGCAGCATGGCCGGAAGAAATAAATTCATTAGGGAAGGCGCTGAATTCTGTTGACATTGCGTATCATATGAACCACAGAAGAGACGGAAAAGACCTGTTTGACATCGGAACCGGCAGGATTATCGAAGGAGCCATCGGACATGTTATTGTCATACCGCCTGAGAAGAATGAAAACAAAGCACTTTATATCTGCGGTTCATTTTATCCGTGTGAATTTGATTTCGGTATGGCTTCTGCGTTCGTAAAAAAATTCAAGCCCCAAAATTGTAATCGTTATGCAAAAATCAGACATGACACCGGCGGGTGCCGAAGCAGAGGCGGAGAAACCTGCACTTATGTAATTGAATGGTAACAAAAAAATGCCTGACCCTTTGTTGCACCTGAGAAAGCAGGTGAACTTATCGTTAGCTTAGATTGAAACAGAAAGGAGGAAAGCATGATAAAGAAGTTGTTTGTGACATTGGCGCTGCTCATTGCGGTTTGGGGACCTGCCGATGCTTTTTCTGAAAAACTGCTGATCGTTGCAACTGACAGGCCGCCCTTTGAAATGCCGGGAAAAGACGGTGAGGCAACCGGCATGCATGTGGATATTATCCGTGAATTCTGCAAACGGAACGGGATCGAGCCGGAGTTTCGGGTTCTGCCGTGGCCGAGAGCTTTGGAGGAGGTTAAGGAAGGCAGGGCAGGAGCCGTCTCCTCCCCCAGAAAAACTGAAGAGCGGACACAGTTCCTGATTTACCCTTCCGAATATTTTACTATGGAAAGAACAGTCATTGTCGGATTAAAGGGAAAAGGAATCAGAGCATCGAAACTGGATGATCTGAAAGGCAGGACCTGCGGCGTCGTCAGGGCTTATGTTTATCCCCCCGAGTTCGACAGCTATTCGGGGCTGAAAAGAGATGTAAGTTGGGGAGCATCGCACGGAACTGGCAGTGGGTGAACAGTCGATCCTGCTGTTTATAGCCAAAAACCTCGGAATTCAGATTGAAACGGTTTTTGTGCTGGTAGATGCCGAACCGGATTATTTTGCATTTTCCAGAACATTGGGCGAGAAAGGCGAGATATTGGCTGAAAAGTTCAGTCAGACCATACGGCAGCTGAGACAGGAAGGCTTCATCGAGAAGATCTACGATAAGTACCTCAAGTAACACACTGAACCCTGAGGATTTTTCAAAATCCTCAGGGTTTATGTAATACCGATTCGCTTTCAAAAACTCGGCTTTATGATGCGAAAAACCGCTTCGCTCAATTTTCGCACTCCGGAAAAACAGTATTTTTAAAAAATTACAAATTGAAGTTGCATATGGCGTTAGGTTATAAGTTATGAAAAAACGGCGAAGCGGTATTCAGGTTAAAGTGAATCTGGTTATCGGGATTGTTATAACGATCTCATTTGCCGGATTCGCGTTTTACAATTTTGCAACAGCAAAAAGCAGACTTGAAAACACGCTTGACGGGTTTGCAGAAAACACGGCAAGCCGTCTCTCGGGCAATATGGCAACCGCTCTGTGGGATATGAACAAGGAACTGGCTGAAGAAGTCATACTCTCGGAGATGACTGAAAAAAGCATATACGCGGTTGTTGCGAGAAAAGACAACAACTCGATATTTCAGAGCTATAAGCGTGACGACAGATGGAATATCGTAAAAAACAGAGATGGTATTGAAATTGAAGGCAATTTTATAAAAAAACAGAAAGATATTGTCAAAAATAAAGAAAAATTAGGCAGAATTGAATTTTTTGTTACCACGAAATTTATGCGGAAAGAACTCAGAGATAATATTATCAGCAGTGTTGCGGTTGCTGTTTTACTGAATATGATTCTCTTCGCATCAATCCATATAGCGGTAAAAATATATTTAATCCGTCCCGTAAGCAATATCGCATCAGGATTGAACGAATCTGCCGGAGAGGTTGTATCCGCATCGGAGCAGATTTCCGCAGCGAGTCACTCCCTGTCTTACGGAGTTTCGGATCAGGCTGCCTCTTCGGAACAGATAAATTCCGCATTGGAGACCACGCTTTCTTCAGCCGGACAGAATGCAGAAAAGGCGGAACAGACAGACACTTTTATGAAACAGATCAGTCAGATTGCCGTCAGGTCAAATGAAAGCATGAAACAGCTTATCAATGCTATGCGTGAAATTTCCGAAGCAGGGGAAGAAACATTCAAAATAATAAAAAACATTGACCAGATTGCCTTTCAGACCAGTCTGCTGACGCTTAATGCGTCTGTTGAAGCTGCCAGAGCGGGAGAAGCCGGAGCAGGTTTTGCAGTTGTCGCCGGAGAAGTGAAAAATCTTGCATCACGGTCAACACAGGCGGCAAAAGAGACTGCCGATCTTATTGAAAGCACAGTAGGCAAAATTTATGGCAGTTCAAGAATCGCGGAAACAGCCCACGCGGCATTTTCAGAAGTTGCCCGGTACATCGACAACATCGCCTGTCTTGTCGGGAATACGGCAGCGGCTTCAAACGAACAGAAGCTCATAATAGAACAGATAAACAAGGCATCCGATGAGATAGAAAAAGTCATCATGCAAAATGCCCAAAGCGCGCAGGAACTGGCTTCAGCTTCCGAAATGATGAATTCGCAGGCGGAAATCCTCAAAGGATTCGCTCAGGAACTTGTTCTGCTGATAAAAGGAGCGTTATGAGCAGGGAGTTTCCGATCAGGATATCCTTATGCCATACAGTAATTTCACATTCAGACAGCTCTGCCTAGCACAATGAAGACATCCTCGGAAAAAAACATTCTGATCGTTGACGATGAGCCGGATATGCTGCATCTGCTCAG
>DYRK01000179.1 GCA_020718785.1 Desulfatirhabdium butyrativorans
TCAGCGGCTTATTTCCGATAAGATATTATCATTTCGCCAGACTGTGAAGCACAAACACCGCCTCCGAGGTTCCGATCTGCTTATCCCCGTCCGCATCTGCTCCGAGATTCACGGGGTCCGAATATCCTGCCTGAATTTTCAGGCTCAGAACCGCATCGGCAAGTGTTACTTCTTTGTCGCCGTCCACATCTCCTTTTACATTGCTGACGCTTATGATGTCCTGCCGGAGAAGATTTCCGGCAGTGTCATAGGCATACTGAACAGCGGTTTCTCCGCCGTAGTCGGCTTTGATGAGCCGGCCCGCGTCGTCATAAGTGTAAGTTATAATTGCCGCATCGGCGTGAGAGAATGCACTCAGACAAATTGCCGATGCGACCATAGCCGCAAGAATTTTCATGTTCACAGAAGTTTTCATAGATGTCTCCTTTTATTCGCTTTCATTCGCAAGCATCAGTGCTTTTCGGAAAACATCATCCGAAAGACGAATCTTTTGCGTTTTGAGAATTTCCAAAACCGGTCTGAGTTCCGATATCAGTCCTTTCTTTTTGGCTGTAATCAGAAGTCCTACCGTCCCTACTATCGGCAATCCTTGATAATCGGCATATCTTCTGCCTTTCAGATCATCCAACAAAAGAAAATTAGCTTTAATCTCGGAAAATAACGCAATGGCTTCAGCTTCGCCTTTGTCCATTTTCCGATACAGATTTTCCGCATAAGATACAGCGTCATCTGAAAGACTGCTCACACAAAGCCAGTCAGGAACAACATAATTCCCCGGTCTCAGCCACTCTTTATCAACTTCCGGCGGAATGATGAGTTTTTCAAACAACTTCCCAAGCACACTGAGATACCCTGCTTTTTCAAGAAGTATCAGAGGGCTTGTATTGGAAACCGCTATCATCCTATTTCCTCCAGAAGTCTTACCTCTTCATCGAGTTCTTCAGCACTGATTCTGATAAACGGAATCCCTTTTCTGCCTGCATATCTGATGAACTCGAATCGCTCCATTCCGAGTATTTCCGCAGCCTTGCCGGAAGACAGTCTGCCCTCACGGTAAAATTCGAGTACCGCAGCCTCTTTGATGATTTCCGCATCATCCTGATAAGAGCTTGATAATGCCTCCAATACTTCAGATGGAAAAAACAGTTGAATCGTTTTCAACGGCATGTCATATTCTCCCTTTCATTGTTTTGCAGAAATGCACAGACAAATCGCCGATGCAGCCATAGCCGCAAGAATTTTTATGTTCGGAGTTTTCATTGATCGTCTCCCTTTCGTTTTTTTAATTAGAATTGCTCAATCCTTATTACGACAAATCGGATCATTAAAACCCAATTTGCGGAGTTTCCAATTGTGCTTCAGCACTTTTGAGACGACCGAAAAAAACAATTATATTCTCAAAAGTGATTTCTTTTTTCTGAATCCGAACAAGCTTTAATTTGTTCAAGAGTTACATCATAACCATGATACATCTCCGAAAGTTCCTTTAATACCGCCTCTTTTGCAGCCATGCTTTCGGGATCACCTTTATCCATCAACGACTCAGCCCGATTAAACAATTTTTCCCAGGGTGAATACTGTGAGTTTCATTTCAATTCTCCTTTTGTTATGCAGGGATTGCTTATAACACCGGGATTCGGATTCATAAGCAATCCCTGTAGATTCACAAGTGCGTTCCCAAGCCGGGGCTTGGGAACGAGAGAAAATTTTTCAGTCAAACAGCCAACTCATTGCAGAACCGGCAGCATCGAAAACCGTATTGTTCACAGCATCAACGCCTTCGGCAACTTTCTGCACACCTGTGCCGATGCCGATGACAGCGTCATTCGTTATATCACTGCTGACGACCGCTTCCACCACGGTACCGACGCCCTCCACTACCGGTCGTGTGTAGTCAAACTGGGCAGCCAAATCAACCAACTGATATGAATCTGTTTCTGCCATGGCATTACCGAATTCTTCTGCGTTCATGCTCTCCCATTTTCCGATTTCAAGGGCTGAAGTAAGCCCTTCAATAGCTACTCCCGCAGGACCGAGTATTTTCGCGCCTTTTTCCAACAATTCCTCTGTCGCTTTTTTCCCGATCACCTTCACAAGCTTCTCAGTACCTTTTTCTGCCAATTTATCTTCGACTTCTTCCGTGATCGCATCCTCTACTTTCCCTTTGGCGGCATCTATCCCCCGGTCTTGAAGCTTATCCCACTTGTCATCATCCTGAGTGTTTGTCGGAGTTGTTTCACGATCACCTGTGAAACCACCTGTATCTCCCGCAGTATCCGTAACCTGACTAGCCAGATAGTCAGCCATTGCCCTACGGGCCAGCGCCACCGACAATGGATTATTCAGCCAGGGATCATTCAGCCAATACCCTGCCAATCCGGTCGGATCAATCCAGCCTGTGGGATTGTTTTTGGCATAGAGATAAGGATTGAGTTCTTTGGCAACTCTGATGCGGGGCCATAACCGATCTCTGGATAAAAACCGCGCTGTCGCCGGATCATAATACCGCAATTTCATCTGATACAGACCGCCTTCCTGACGCACGCCCCATTTGCCGATAAACGTGAAAGGCTGAGGATTCGTTCCTTCGTGTTTCAGCAGTTTTCCATAAGGCAGATACGCATAGGAATCTGTTACCGCGCCGCTTATG
Source organism: Desulfatirhabdium butyrativorans (assembly GCA_020718785.1). Taxonomy (GTDB): domain Bacteria; phylum Desulfobacterota; class Desulfobacteria; order Desulfobacterales; family DYRK01; genus DYRK01. Next base: position 2,651 of record DYRK01000179.1, read on the forward strand.
TCCGTCAATGCCAGCGTTGAGCCTGCATGGTCAAAGTGATAAAAATACGCCTTGTTGGCATTTGCCGCGTCAATCATGTAAAGCAGTTTTCCGTTCGGAGTCCAGACATAGTAACGCTGAAACTTGTTTGCCGTATCGTCTTTTTCGGCAACTATATGCGAAAGCGAAAGCGCGTGATGATAAAAATACCGGGTGGTTGTTCCGCCCTGAGTACGGGTGATGAGATCATCAATGCCGTTGTAAGCAAGGCTCACATCGCCGATTTTAATCAGACGGGACGCGCCATCCCACGAATACGTCTGCCCCGGCGAAGCTGTTTTTCTTCCCCGAACATCATAAGAATACCCTGCGGTGCTGACCTGAGAAGCAGCGTCATAAGCAAAACCGGAACTGCCGGTCTGAAGCAGAGGCTCAACTTCAAGCGGCACGGTGGTTTCGGCTTTGATAATCTGTCCTGCGGCGTCAAGCGTGTATTTCAGGTCAATGACAGAGCCGTCCTGAATCCGGGTAAGACCTCCGGCATTGTTGTATGTAAAAGTCGCATTCACGCCGTTGGAGCGGGTGATTCCGGTCAGATGCTTATCAGCATCATAAGTGAAACCTATGCTTGTGTTGGTGAGATTGTCTTTCACGCTGTTCAGCAGACCCGTAACAGAGTCATAAGCATAAGTAACCGCAAATGCGTTATTATTGTATCTGGCAGTTTTCAGCCTGCCGCCTGCGTCATAAAGTGCCTCGAACTTCGTACTCCCATCTTCGGAACTGACGATGCGGTTCTGCTCATCTCTTGAAAGCACAAGATTGTTCGCAGTCAGCATCTTGTTTGACGCATTGTATGTGAACTGCAAATCAGGTCCCGCGGCGCCGGAGTAAAGCTTTCGGGTAATATTTCCGGCGTCATCGAAGCTCATAGTTGCCGTTGCATTGCCCGGATAGCTTGTCTGAGAAATCCTTCCCCGATTATCACGGGTGAACTGCCGCGCATTGTTAAGCGGATCCGTAACGGATTTCAGCCGTCCCATTGCGGAATAATCGAATTTCCAGTTTTGTCCGCCGAAGTCTGTAATCTGCGTGATACGCCCAAGATTGTTCCGGGTATAATTCACTTTTCCCACGACTGGCAGAGTTATGCCTGAAAGATTTCCTTTGCCGTTATACGCATAATCAGTTTTGCGATTCAGCGGGTCTTCGGACTGCGTTATCCGCCCCATGCTGTCCCGGACAATATTCGCCGATTGATTCAGAGGGTCTGTGATTTTGATAACACGCCCCAGCGCATCGGTCTGATAAAGCGTGGTATAGCCCAGCGGCGTTACAGAAGAAGATAACACGCCTTCATCATCATAATTCAGCTTCCATTCGCTTCCGCCGCTTTTGATGCTGTTGAGCCATCCGCGCGGCTCATAGCCGAATTCTGCTTTGAGATTATTAGGGTCTGTAACCGAAGCAAGCCGCCCCATTGTGTCATAAGCCGCAGTTCTGACATTGCCGGAACGATTTGTGATTTTTTCCACTCTGTCCATCAGATCATAAGCATACTGATTCTGATTGCCTTTCGGATCCGTGATATGCGTCAGATTGCCGTTATCATCGTAGGTGTAGGTGTAAGTGCGCCCCATCTCATCCGTGATTGTGGCAATTTTATCGTTATCACGATAGGCGATCTGAACAGATTTGCCATCAGGACGGACAATTTTCACCGGACGGCGATGTGCGTCATAATCATACGCGGTGATTCCGATGTCAGAATCTTTGCGGGATTTCAGAGTATTGTCAGCATTATACTCATCGGTAATGACTCCGCCTTCGGGATTCGTAATCTTCACGACATTGCCCGCCGCATCGTATTCATACTGCCATGTTTTGCCTGTACGATCAATGCGTGTCAGCATATTGCCTTTGGCGTTGTATGTGAACTGATCCGCGGTGTTATCCGGGTAAGAAACTTTGGTCAGATTGCGGAACGTGAATGTTACGGTCTCATTGTTTGCCGGATTTGTGAAAGTCGTATCCTGAGCCGTATAGGTATAAGACATCTTTTTACCGGCAGCATTGGTAACAGAAAGAAGTTTTCTGGAGCCGCTTGTGTCATAAGCAAAGCCGGTAACTCCGCCCAGCCTGTCCGTAACAGAAGCTATCGAATTGTTGAAAAGCGATACCACGAAATTGACGGTTTTGCCCGAAGCATCTGTAATTGATGTCGGCGGTCTGTATTCGGCCGTATGCCGATACTTGACCGCAGTGCCGTCAGGCCTTGTTTCCGTAGCAGTGGCCAGCGGATCAAAACCGTCGCCTTTGGCGTAGTCAAACATTGTTTTATTACCGTAGGCATCAGTCTGCGACGTTACAACGCTTTTCGTGGAACTGGAAGCAGTCGGCTCTGTCCGTTTATACGTCTGAGTATATGGCGTATTGCCTTTCGGATGTGTTACGCCGATCAGACTTCCGTCATAGTTGAAACCGGTCCAGTCGAATTCGGTCTTTTTTCCGTCAGTATCTGTAACAGAAACCAGAAAACCGCTGTCATTGAACTCCAATCCGACGGAACGTCCGTCCTGCTCTGTTCCGCCGTTGTAAATCCGCTCAATTAAAGATACCGGCAATGTTTTGCCGCCGATGACCTGAGTTTTAACCTGAAATTTTCGGGCATCGGCTCCGCCGTCATTTTCAAAAACCGCATCGGGGATGACACTGTCTGCCGAAGCGTAAGTATAACTAAGACGGTTGCCGTTCCTGTCTGTAATCCACTTGATCCGCCCGTCGGCAGGATCCTGACTGAGATTGATCTTTTCGAATACAAAGACGACATAATCATCTCCGTCCATGAGATAGTAATAGCCCGATGTCTCCTCTAACTTATACTCCCGACTCGGATTGCTGTAAGAAGCATTGATCCACTTTCCGCTGACCTTGGAAAAACGGGGCGTTTCTCCCCGATGTCCGAGATAAATCTCTACAATAGGTGTCCCTCCGCTCCCCCATTTGGACAGCCGGTGGTTAAAGCTGAAATAAACTCCCTTGCAGTTGAGCGGATCCGACTCCAGTGCGGATTCAGTCGTATAATAGGACAGTTTTGCATTAAGGGGCAGCGTACCGCCGAGATTCAGCAGCGGCATGTCAAAAGAATATGATCCGGTACTCATAGAAATAGGATCCCCTGCTTCTGCGTCAACGCCTTTGGGTCTGTTTGCAACAAAATCAGACGGATATGCTGTCTGAAAACTGCAAATCAGCAGCAGTACAGCCGTGCAGACAGCCGGGAGGCGGATTTCACACGCCCGGCACACTGCCGCAAGATACATCAGGGCAAACCTCAGTTTGGAAACGACATTTTCACACATGGTAATTCCTCCTTCAAGTTATACTCGTTCCCAAGCCCCAGCTTGGGAACGCTTATGTACCCGAAGCCCCAGCTTCGAGCGGTTTCTGATTGAGAGAAGCCGGGGCTTCTCTGCAAGTGCGTTCCCAAGCTGGGGCTTGGGAACGAGCGACATCCGGCTTTACAGCCCGGCAATTTTCTGAAGCATTATCACCGCATCCGCAAGCCCGATTTTGCCGTCTCCGCTCAGATCGGCATTGAAAACTGACACCTCGATGCCTGCCAGCAGTTTCAGGATGGCAATCACATCGTCCAGTCCGGTCGCGCCGTCTCCGGTGAAATCGCCGCTGATCTGATGATGCCCTTCATGCACGATCTCGCCGTCGGCGGTCAGGTCATTATCCCCGCGTGCGCCGTCTTTGAGATGAAGAATGATTTTGCCGTCAGCAATTTCCGCGCCGGTTGCGCCGTCATAGAGAAAATCATACCAATGAGGCGTTGCATTGTCGGCAGTGGGGCCGTAGCCAAAATAACTGACAGGATTCACGCCTTCGGGCAGCCATATCGTAACGATGGTTGTGCTTCCGGGTGTGAAATCACGCTTTGAATTGTCTCGGCTGCCGGATGTTTTCGGATCGAGATCGAAGCCGTATTTCGCTCCCCCCTCAGTTTCGTATTCCGAATAGGCATTGGAAATCTGTACCATGGTGCCGTCGGCACCGAAAGCCACATCCTCAAAAACCGTAACATGATTCTGAAGTTTGTCAGGAATGCCGTCTTTGTTCACATCACCGCTTTCAACAGAATCGCCTGAACCGTCATTGTCAGAATCGCATCTGGTTACATTTGTCAGCGTTGCGATTCCGCCGACAAGCAGGTCTCCGCCGGTGTTGTCGCAGATTTTCCCGCTGACCATGATGTCAAGGTTTGACGGCGTTTTAATACCCACGCCCTGATTGCCCGTAACTTCAAGGATTCTCGCAGTTACCGAACCCGTTCCTGCCCTGATACCGCCCAAAGAGTTGCTGTTCACTGCGGCTGATGTGCGTGATTCGCTGCCGATTGAAATATCGCCGCTCTGTGAATAAATCCCCCAGCCGCTTTTGTTGTTTGAAATATTGACAACCGATCCGGCTGAAACACTCATAGAATTGTTGATACGGACATCATTATATGCGTAAATACCGTATTCTCCATTGTCCGATACAGCAACGGTTGTTCCATCAAGCCTGACTCCGCTCTGACTGAAAACACCGTGTCCCGCGTTCTGACTGATTTTTGCGCCGTTGCTGATGTCAGCCGCAATCCTGTCATCACCGCCTACTCCTGCATGGATACCGTGTCCGGTGCTGCCTTTTGCCGAACCGTTGCCGGTTACTTCGAGTTTCCGGGCAGAAACCCAACCTTTTTCTGCCATGATACCGCCGTAAGCATTGTTTTTCACGGATGTTGATACTGTTTCTTCGCACCTATCGAAATATTCCCGTTCAGCGACTTGATTCCCCATCCGGATTTGTTGCCTGAAATATCGGCAGACGATCCCGAAGACGAGGCTGTGCCGACCTCAATATCGTTCTGTGCATAAATGCCCGAATATCCGTTCTCTGATACCGTGATGGTTGCTCCGTCAAGTTTCACCACGCCCTGAGCAGAAATACCGTGTCCCGCATTCTGACTGACAACTCCGCCATCACTGAAATTAACCGCAAATCCGTTGTCTGCGCCGGTGGTATCCGCAGCATAGATGCCATGTCCCTCAGCACCTTTTGATGCGCCGTTGCCGCTTACTTCGATTTTCTTTTGGGCGTCAACCCAGCCCAGTTCAATCCGGACACCGCCGGATTTGTTGTCTTTCACACTGTTTATGCCGGGAGCGGTATCGCCGAATGTGAGATTGCCGGCTGTCAGATAAACCCCGTAAGCAAAGTTGCCCGAAGCGGTTATGCCGCTGACAGTCAGGTCATAGCCGGACTGAATGCCGCTGCCTTTCACGCTGTCATTGCATTTCACGTTTTCCAGACTGACGCCGGTGCTGCTCACCTGTATTCCGTTTCCTGAGAATCCTTTTATTGTCAGCCCCATGACTTTGCTGTCCGCAGCACTGATTTCAAGCCCGTTCACGCCTTCGCCTGCCGATGCGCCGTTGACCTCAATGCCGGGCTGGGTGTTTCCGTTTATGGTAACTTTGCCGGTGATTGCCGGAAGCGGCTTTTTCACCTGAATCAGCGGCGTTCCCGGAATATTGAAAATGATAACGTCATCGCCTGCGCGTACATTGGCTGTCTGAATGGCTGCCCGGAGCGAGCATTGATCGCCTGCCGTACCTGTGTTCGTATCGCATCTGCCGTCAGACAGATTGGCATCATCCTCATCTGTTGCCGTGTTCACGACCAGCGGCGCATACAGCGGGAGGTTATCCCAGGCTGATACCTGAGGTTGACTATCAACATAATGTTTTAAAATCGGACAAGGCGCATCTGTGAAGCCATCATTATTATTATCCGTTCCTCCCCAATTGCTGTAGTAATTCCCACCGATAAACGGACCGCCGATGATATTCGGACCCGATGTTTTATCGGTGTTCCAGATATTTTTGAATGTGGAAAAAGAACCCACTAAAGGAGCATCATAAGAAGAATATTCGCCGATAAAAATATTGTTGAAAATCTTTTGTTCCTGTCCTTCGGGAGTTTGATCATCCATTATTGCGGTGTGACCGACACGGATGATATTATCCCGTATTAAACAATTTCCTGACCTATCCCCCCAATAATTATCCAGAATTATTCCGACATCGTAACCAGAGATACGGTTGCCGATAATCTCATTATAGCAAGGGAATGTCATCGAAATTCCTATACCGTCATCATGGGGATAGATATCAGCAACCTCGATGCTGATCGTGTTTTTTTCCAGCCTGACACCCGATGCGTTCAAATTTATCGTAAATTGCTGATACGGATTGCGGATAGTATGAATAGTGTTATTACGGATAAATATGTTGATCGGTTTCTGAACGCAGGCTGCCACACCCTTATTCCCTCCAATATTGAGGTAAGACATCGTGTTTGCGTCTATATCCAAAGTAGCCTCATCTGCTATCAAACCTGCCGAAATGTCCCTCTCTACGATATTGTTCCTTATGATGACAGCTCCTGTGTTGATGGAGTTGTAATCCTGACTCACCCCAATCCTAAAAATGGAATTACCCTCAATGGTAACATTTCCTCCCATCTTCTCATTCAACAGATCCCCCCCGGTGGTAATGGATTTGAAAGAGTTTTTTCTGATCATTACAGACGATCCGTCCTTCGGAGTAAAATTGAATTCGACATCGGGAAGTTGGTTGTTTGCAACGGTGATTGCTCCCGTAATACCGCCTTTGATGAGACCGGAACAGCTTTGATCAACGTCAACTTTGTTGTCGGAAAATTTTATAAGATTACCGGTTGAGATGATCGGTGAATAGTATGAAACAGGACGGCCGCCTTTCAATCTGCTGTTCGTAACAGATAATTCGTCAGGATACATCCCACCCCCATCGCCAAATATGAGAGTTGAATTATCAATCACAAGTTTGGCTGCTCCTTTAACGTCGGGATCGCAGGAATATTTTCCTATTGATGATGATATATCAACTGTTGCATTATCAATAGTCAGTTGAACACCGTGGCATATACGCAGCCACCCCAATACAGAATGGATTCCGGACAATGTTCTGTTCCTTTTTACTGTTCCTTGAGTATTTCCGCTCAGGCTGATAGACCCTGTATCAACAGTCACATACTTCTCGACAAAAACCCCATTCTCTATCACAGACCTCTTCTCTTGATATTCAATCTTATAAGTCGGATGGTAACCCCTTGCAAACGTCTCTTCAAGAAAATAATCAACAGAAAGGCTTCCACTCAGATTGCTAACAGTACGCAAAAGAACATCGTCACGGAAAAGATTTATCTTATTAGCGATACCTCGAGAATAAGGTCCCGTATCATAAGCATTTGAATAATATACTTCAGCCTCCGTAGGCGATTCATAAACAAAACTGAGCCATCCGTAACTTACCGTCATGCTCCCCATGACAAAAATCATAGCCAATGCCAGC
>DYRK01000180.1:0-3066 GCA_020718785.1 Desulfatirhabdium butyrativorans
GACAAATCAGGCGGTGGATTTTTTGTAATTTCGGAGAAAAATACGCGTGGACAAAGCTGAGAAATACATAAAAATAGCCATATTGTTGTCACTTGCATACATCGCCGCCATTATTCTGGCAGGTCAGCAGATATCCTCAGTACTAAAAAACCCGATTATCCTGCCCGGCATCACCGCTGTGTTCACACTCATAAACATCGCCGTGTTGCTGAACAGCCTGTTCCGCAGAGAACGAGTCGGAGTGAGCATTATTCTGCTCAATTTCGCCCAGTTTGCCCTGTTCTGGCAACTCCATGTTCAGCTTTACGATCTCTCCGCAGCCAATTACGCGCACCCGGATTCCCCCGACTGGTTCAGATTCATCGTGTTTCATGCCCTGAAAGCCATTGACATACCCGATGCCATGGATGCTTACGGTATTTTGCTGACAGATATCAGACCGGAAACCCTTGTATCAAAAATCGCGCTTTTCGGCATGTATTTCACGATAGGCTTTTCAATTGTCGGAGCGATCATCAAAAGATTCCTCCGAGACGCAAAAAACCGCCAGCCTTCTGCCATATTCAAATGGACAGGCATTGGGGGATTAGCCGCGGCAATGATTCTTATCGGCGTATTGGGCTGGAAAAAAAGCTGGGTCATGAACCAGTGGCTGCTCTGTATTCCGGAAAATCTTTTCCTGCTCTTGGATTTCGGAGACGCTATTCAAATTTTTGTCGTGTCTCCGGAACGGTTCAAAATGGACAAAGATATTGCCTCGGCTGCGGTATTTTTCCGCGTCATCATTGCATATTATGCAGTAATTCTGGGACATCGCCTGTATCTGCGCTTATCGGAAAAACGCAAATCTGTCGCGGATTTGGGTCAGATATGCACTTCTCCCGAATATTCCCTTGAAGAGCGGCTCGCGGCTGTAAAAAGTCTGGAAGAACTCGGCGCATTTGCGGAGGAGGCTGTTTCCTATCTTGTGAAAGCACTCGCGGACGGCACCGAGGAAATTCGCATCGCGGCGTCCGGAGCGTTGAAGGAAATTGACGAGCAATGGAGTCAGACCGAGGCTGCACGCAGTGTCATTCCCGACCTGATAAAAGCCCTTTTCGACAAAAATAAACATGCCCTGGCAGCAGCCGAGCTTCTGGACAAAATCGATCCCGAATGGCCCCATACCGAAGCGGCGCACAGTGTGATTCCGAGTTTGGTCAACGCGCTCTTTGATACGGAAAAAGATATCCGTATTGCAGGCGCAATGGCGCTGGGACGAATGGGAACCGGCGCGGCAAAAACTGTGCCTCATCTGCTGAAAGCCTTGTCTGACCGCGAAAAAGAAGTCCGAAAAGAAGCTGCGACTGCTCTGGGAGAAATCGGGCCCGAAGCCGCGGAGGAAACAGTTCCTTCCCTGATAAACACAATGGCTGACAAGGATGAGGATGTCCGAAAATCCGTTGCGGAGGCATTTGGGAAAATAGGTCCGCCGGCAATGTCACAGCTCACGGAATCGCTGGGACATGCTGACGTAAATGTCCGTGCCGGAGCAGCCGAGGCTTTGGACAAGATTGATCCTCAGTGGCCCCTGGGCGAAGAAGCACGTAAGGCAACAGAGCGGTTTATTAAAGTTCTGACCGACAGTTTCAGTTCCGGACGCGGAACCGCCGCGGAAGCACTGGGAATCATCGCCGCGGAAGAGGCTGTTCCCCATCTGGTCAATATGCTTGCAGATGCCGAAGAAAACGTCCGAAATGCCGCGGTCAAGGCATTGGACAAAATTGATCCGAACTGGCCCCGGAGCGAAAGTGCGCGTCAGTCGCTTCAAAGCCTGATGAAATCGCTGATCGCCAACGACAGCGAAGTCCGGAGGGTCGCGGCTGAGGTGCTGGATAAAATTGATCCCTTATGGCATCGCAGCGAAACAGCGCGGAAGTCTTTGGCGATGTTTGTAAAAGCACTGGGAAATACATTGCCTGCAGCCCGGTCCGCTGCCGCGGGTATTTTGGGAAAAATCGGACCCGCCGCGATCAAAACCGTTCCCTATCTTCTGAAAGTTTCCGCTGACAATGACCCGTCTGTGCGTAAGGCTGTCAAAGAAGCCTTGGACAAAATCGATCCCAAATGGCAGCAGAGCAAAACCACGGATAAAAGCATCACTAATTTTGTTCAGGGGCTGACAAATGAGGATTGGCGGGTACGGAATGCTGCCGCGAGCGCGCTGGGTCAGATCGAGTCTGCTTCCGCGGATGCCATTCCCAAGCTTCTCAAAATGCTCACAGATAAAGACAGAGAGGTTCGGCGAACTGCCGCGGAGTCTCTGAATAAAATTGATCCTGAATGGCGGCGGGGCAAGGCTGTCGGCAAGGCTCTTCCCCATATTGTCAAGGCTTTGGCAGATCCCAACTGGAGCATCCGCGGGGCAGCGGTGGAGGCTTTGGAGGAAATCGGACCTGCCGCGGCAAAGGCTGCTCCTTATTTGGTAAAAGCTCTGAAAGACAGCACGATAGATGTCAAAAACGCGGCTCGGAAAGCGCTGGAAAAAGTTGATCCCAAGGGCAAATATCGGGACCAGGAAGAATCGGCTGTCAAAGCGCGTTATGTTCCCAGCGCGTTTGAAAAAGCTCTGGGCGATATCGAACCGAAATCGCCGGAAGCTATTCCGCATCTTGTGAGAAAGCTCATAGACACAGACCGCGAAGTTCGGAAAGCTGCCCGTGAAGTCTTGGGAAAAATTGATCCTGAATGGCCGCGGAACAAAGCAGCTCTGGAAATGATTCCGTATCTCGTGAAAGAAGGGCTGGCAGACAGCAGGTGGATTGTCCGCAGTTCTGCTGCCGAGGCACTTGGGGATTTCGGTCCTGCCGCGGCAAAAGAGGCTCCCCGTCTGGTAAAAGCCAGCAATATAGACAGCAGCACGGAAGTCCGCAGCGCGGCTAAGAAAGCTTTGGAGAAAATAAATCGGTGAGCAGGTTTGCAGGGGGACAGGTTGCAAGTGACAGGTTGCAGGTTAAAGGTTACAGGTTGCAGGTTGCAGGTTGCAGTTCTCTTACTTGCTCCTTGTCACCTGTTACCTGTCCCCTG
>DYRK01000180.1:3166-10047 GCA_020718785.1 Desulfatirhabdium butyrativorans
GCATATCTTTTGATGAGGCGTATGACCGTGGAAAGAATAACGCCTGCGCTCATAAATACGAGAAGCAGCGGCACCCATATATGTTCGCGGTATTCGGGTGTTTCATGCACCGCTGAAATACCTGTAAGGCTGAATAAAAAAACAGCCGCCATGAATGCGACTATGATAAAACACACGGTTCCGGAATCATACCAGGGGATGATTATTTTTCTGTATATGGGGTTCGGGTCAAGCCGCATAATGACCGAGTGTACATTTATGTTCGGAAAAAATCAAGATGCGGGCAGGTTATAAACCTCTTTTGTTTTAATTTCCGGCGTCAGCTTTAATATGCAATATTCATGCCAAAAATTCTGATTTTCAGCTTGAAAAAATTTCCAAGCCGAGTTTTTCCCTTTTACCCTCCTGTTTTTCTTCGCAATACGTCTCCGTTTTTACCCTTTGACAACACTATATATTGATTTTTTAGGTTGACAGACAACAATATATTGCGATATTAAGCATTCATTATCTGAGGCGGGCGGTATCTTCCGTCCCGGTGAAAATGTTGTAATTTTTTTTGAAAATAATCCAAATCTTGAGGTGAGATCAGTGTTCAGACAGATAAAAAAGCGCGACGGCAGAATTGTTGACTTCGATTCGTCAAAGATTACAACAGCAATTTACCTGGCAGGCAAAGCAACCGGAGAATTCGGAGAACGCGAAGCCAGAAAACTGACGCTCCGGGTGTTGACCGCAGCCAGTCAGAGAAACAGCGGTCCTGCGGCTGAAGTGGAAGAAATTCAGGATATTGTGGAAGAAATTCTGATGGAATCCTCGTTCCGGAAAACAGCCAAAGCCTATATTTTATACCGCGATCAGCACTCCCAGATTCGTAATATCGCGGACAAGGCTCATATTGATCTGGTGGATCAGTATATCCGCAAATTAGATTGGAAGATCAATGAAAACAGTAATATGTGCTATTCTCTTCAGGGGCTGAACAATTACATCTCCTCGGATGTGACCGCGGAATACTGGCTGAACCGCATCTATCCGCCTGAAATCCGCGACGCGCATAACAGCGGGGATATCCACATTCATGATCTGAGCCAGCTTTCAGTCTATACATATTTCGGAAAAGAAGTCGTGATCGCCAAGTATCGCGGGAAGATACTGACACTTTCCTTTGAACAACTGTATGAGACGGCTGAGACAAAAGAAGAATTGCTGAATGAAAAAGATGATGCCTGGGCAAAATATCCGGAAAATCTCTTTGTCATGGATAAGGACGGATGGACAGATGTTACGCGTCTGGTACGCAAGGCTAAGAATAAGCATATTATGCGCTTCGTGAAAAACCGCGGAGGCAGAAGCATCATTGTGACAGAAGATCATCCCATGATAACGGAACGCGGGGAAACAGAATCCGCAACTGTCCGGATAAAAGAAGATAAGCTGTTTACTGTGGATATGATGAGCCGTCTTTCCGGAGAGACTCTGTTTTCCGAAGATCGGATTGATCTGGTTCAGGAAATTCGTTCACGGGGATTTCATGGGCGGGAGGGTGATGCTGCCTATTTCAACGGCTTTCCTGTTTCAGAATGCTCAGACAAGCAGGACGGAGTGGTGCATACGCTGTCTTTCTGCGCGCCGCGTTACATCGTGCTGACAGAAGAATTCGGTTTTTTCGTGGGACTGACCATAGCCGAAGGCGACTTCGCTGATGATAATTCTCACTTCTCACTTCTCACTATTCACTCCTCAAGTTTGGAGCGAGCAAATGCGGGTCTGCTCTGTCAGGGATGGAGCGGTGTCATAACCTATCGGAATCATGATGATATGTATGAGCTTCGTATCCGTAACCGCTTTCTCCGTTTTCTTTTCGAGAAGGTTTTTCAGATAAAACCAGGGTCCAGAAACAAGACGCTTCCTGTCCGAATTCTGTCTTATTCCAGAGCGTTTATCCGAGGGATAATCGCCGGAATCTTAGACGGAGACGGCGCGGCAAATGGAACTACCGGGATCCAGCTTCGCATGACTTCCCGAACCCTTTTGGAACAACTCGCGGTTGTGCTTCCGTTTATAGGACTTTTCCCGCGTGACAGAAACTGTGAAGGTGTCGGAACTGTCCGAGAATATAAGGGAAGAACTATTACGCAGAACTTCCCTCTCTACGGTCTCGGATTCCGCAAGATTGAAGGCATTGCCCTGCCTTCGGAAAAATATAACGCGCTTGAGTCTTCGGCAAAGGCATGGCAGGATGAGACGGTTGATGCCTGGCACGAGGTCTTGAATAATGCCGAGACAGAAATTCCCGATGATTACATCTATGATATCACCACGAAAACAAATACGTTAGTTGTGAACGGCATGTGGAATCACAACTGCGTGGGCTGGGACCTGAAAGACCTGTTATTACAGGGATTCAGAGGCGTCGAAGGCAAGGTGGAAAGCGCACCTCCTCGGCATCTGAGGACGGCTTTGGGGCAGTTGGTTAATTTTATTTATACCCTTCAAGGTGAGTCCGCCGGCGCCCAAGCTGTCTCCAGTTTCGATACTCTGCTAGCGCCCTTTGTCCGGTATGACAAGCTGAACTACAAAGAAGTAAAACAGGCTATGCAGGAGTTTGTGTTCAACTCCAATATTCCGACACGGGTGGGGTTTCAGTGCATATCCGAAGATACGGAAATTCTCAGCCCTGACGGATGGACAGGCTATGAAGATGTCTATGTCGGACAGATTATAAAAACCTTCAACATCCATACAGGACAAATCGAAGACCTTCCGGTTCAGAGAGTTTTTTCAAGATATTACCAGGGGGTTATGTATAATCTCAAAGGAGAGACTCAAGATCAGTTGATCTCCCCGGGACATCGGGTTGTGAGGGTCGCGGGCGACAAGTTTGTTCTCGAAGAAATAGAAAAGGTTATGCAATGCCAATTTCCTATTATCATCCCGATAAGCGGAAAAAATTGCAATCCAGAGCAAGATAGTTCCGATGAGAAACTCATCGCGGCAATTACAGAAATAAAAAAGGTGGATTATTCCGGCATCATCTGGTGTCCCAATACGGCTAATGAAACCGTTATTGCAAGAAGAAACGGAAAGGTCTTTATCACGGGCAACACTCCGTTTTTTAATGTGACTATGGACTTGGAAGTCCCTTCAGCCTTCAAGGATCACCCGGTCATCATCGGCGGCAAATATCAGAGTGAAACCTACTCGGAGTTTCAGCCTGAAATGGATATCCTCAACGAAGCCTTTGCCGAAATTATGATGGAAGGCGATGCCACGGGGCGGGTCTTTACTTTTCCTATCCCGACCTACAATATCACGAAGGATTTTGACTGGAACAACCCGAATCTGAACAAAGTATGGCTTATGACAGGCAAATTCGGCATTCCGTATTTTTCGAACTTTGTGAACTCCGATATGTCCCCGGATGATGCCCGGTCTATGTGTCCGCTTCATCCCGATACCCAAGTGCCTGTCAGAACAGCCAACAGAGGCATGACTATTCGAACCATCAAAGATTTGTATTATACGAATTTGGAAAAAGGCACGGAATACGAGGTATTGTTCAACGGCAAATGGCATAAAGCCGGGCTTGTGGCAGACAAAACTCAAGGTTGCGTAGAGCTGACTGTAGGAAACGGTCAGAAAGTCGCAATGGATGTCCGGCATGAGCAGCCTGTCAAACGCGGCAAAGGTGAGTCAATTGAAATTCTTCAGGCAAAAGATATTACAGCCGGAATGTATGTTCCCTTCAATGCAAGCCCGCTGTCAGACGGGTATAAGGACTACGATGCCTCTTACGGCGACCATTCTTTTCACGAAGATGGTTTCTGGTGGTTTCCGATTAGGAATATCAGACAAATGACCGAATTCAACAGCATGGTATTCTGCTTTGTTGTGGATTCGGACGAGCATCTCTTCCAATTGGCAAACGGTATGATCACACATAACTGTCGGTTAAGGCTCGATAACCGCGAACTCAGAAAACGCGGCGGAGGGCTTTTCGGTGCCAACCCGCTTACCGGATCGGTGGGCGTAGTAACCGTCAATCTGCCTCGGATCGGCTATATCTCAGGAAACGAAACAGCGTTTTTCGATCACCTGAAAAAAAGGCTTCTGCTGGCAAAGGAAAGCCTGCTCATCAAACGCAAAGTATTGGAGAATTTTACGGAAAAGAATCTGTATCCCTACTCGAAGTTTTATCTGAGAGATGTCAAAAAAGGCACGGGATTTTACTGGCGGAATCATTTCTCCACTTTCGGACTTATCGGCATGAACGAGGCCTGTCTGAATTTTCTGGGAACCGATATCGGCACTAAGGAAGGACAGACTTTTTCTCTGCGGGTCATGGATTTTATCCGTGAGATGATTGTGGAAATTCAGGAAAAAACCGGCGATCTTTTCAATCTGGAGGCAACTCCCGCGGAAGGCACGTCTTACCGTCTTGCCATGCTGGACAAGAAACGCTTTGCCGATAATATCATCTGCGCCAACGAAGACGGTTATCAGCAGGGAGAAGACCCGTATTATACCAATTCTACCCAGTTGCCGGTGAATTATACGGATGATATTTTCGAAGTGCTGAATCTTCAGGACGAGTTGCAGACCAAATACACGGGCGGAACTGTGCTTCATGTGTATCTGGGAGAAATGGTGAGCAATATCGAAACGGTGAAAAGTCTTGTCCGAAAAATCGCAGCCAATTTCCGGCTGCCCTATTTCACGCTTACGCCGACTTTCAGCGTATGCCCTTCTCACGGCTATCTCAAAGGAGAGCAGGAAAGATGTCCTTCCTGTAACGCTGAAACCGAAATCTATTCACGTGTGGTGGGTTATCTCAGACCCGTGAAGCAGTGGAACAAGGGCAAGCAGGCAGAATTCGGCAGGCGGAAAATGTTTCGGGTGGCTTGAGAAATAAGGCGATTCCGTAGGGGCATGTCGGCGACATGCCCTATTTTCAGTGAGAAATGAGGTTGAGATATGCGTGTCGGCGGTTTGCAGAAAAATTCCATGATTGATTTTCCGGGAAAAATAAGCTGTGTGCTTTTTCTCGCGGGCTGTAATTTTAATTGTCCCTATTGTCACAATCCCGAGCTGGCAAAGGGCTGTATGGACTGCCTCAATTTTCCGAGTGAAAGCAATTTCTATGATTTTCTGGAAAAACGCAGGGGTTTTTTAGACGGAGTCGTTATTTCCGGCGGAGAGCCGACTCTTCAGAAAGACCTGATTTCATTATGCGAGAAAATCAAAACTATGGGCTATCCGGTCAAGGTTGATACCAACGGCAGCCGTCCCAGGGTGATAAAAGGCTTGATAGAAAAGGGCTTAGTGGATTATATCGCAATGGATATCAAAACAGACCCCCTGCATTATCTCTCGTTTATAAAGAGAGATTGCAGTCCCGGAGACATTGTTTCAAGTATCCGGATCATCATGGAATCGGGCTTGGGATATGAATTCAAAACCACCTGCATCAAACCGCTGGTCAGCGAAGAGGTTGTCAGAAATATCTGCCATATTATTCAGGGTGCGGATTTGTACGCGTTGCAGCAGTTTCGGAACACGGAAGTGCTGCATCCCGAGTTTTTCAAGGGAAGTGATTGCAGCTATGACGACCGTGAATTGATCAGATTCAGAGCGATTGCGGAACCCTGGGTGCGGGAGTGTATTGTTCGGTGAATTTTTTCTCGTTCCCACGCTTTGTGTCACTGCCGTTAAGTTGAGCGGAAGGAGGAGTGCAAAAATTGTATTTTTACACGCACACCGGAGATTCGAAACGATTCTACGGTAGAACGGCTTTGCAAGCCGTTTTTTGCAATTTCTGCACTCCGGGAACGGTTATTGCTGCATGACATTCCTGTAGAAATCGTTGTAAGAAGGCACCTCCCTGATCATTTTCAGAGATTTCAGCATCTCTGCCACACTTTCAAAATCATCTTTTTTCAGCACAGTGCTTTCCGGGTCAATCAGTTTCTCCACGACATAAAGCATCCACCCCTGTTTCTCAGGCGTTGTCTTGAAAGTGGTCCGGTTGGCAATCTCGGTGATGTAGCGGACACTTTCTTCTTTATGCTCAAATGCGTACTTCCATCCTTTAATGGTTGCGGCAACAACTTTTTTGCAGATTTCCGGGTTTGCTTTGAGGAAGTCTTCACGGACATAAAGACCGTCTTCGGGCAGATTAATTCCCAGTTCTGCAAAGTCAAAGACAATCAGGTCGTTCTCTTTGAGACCGGTTTCCAGCAACTGATAATATTCATTGTAGCGCATAGCCGAGGCTATATCAATTTTCCCGTTGAGAAAAGATTCCATGGTAAATCCCTGAGGAATAATTTTAATTCCGGGAATATTGTGCTTTTTGATCAGAACCCTCGGAACAACGCTGAAAACGCCGTCCCAGACCCCGAGGCTGTGTCCGCTGAAATCTCTTATTGTCTTGATCCCGCTTGATTTTTTTGCCAGCAGCATAAACGCGGGTTTCTGAAAAAACTGGGCAATCAGCACAGGGTGTTTGGATGAATTGGCTTTCATAATAATTCCCGATGAGAGCCAGCCGGTCTCAAAATCTCCCCCTTTGTAGAGAAGATCACGCAGACTTCCGACATCAGGATCAATGGGTTTGACTTCCACATCAACGCCAGCTTCTTTATAAAAGCCTTTTTCAGCAGCCATGTAGTAGCCCGCAAACTGAGTCTGAGGAAGCCACTGGAGACGGACAGTATAAGCCGATGCCAGTGATGTGAAAAATAAAACAATTCCTGCTGTAAATACCATTCTTTTTTTTCTCATGACGATACTCCTTTCAATTTCAGGTGATAGGTATTGGTAACTCACGTTACGCATCTGTAGAACGGGTTTGAAACCCGTTCTGCTCAAGAGCCTGT
>DYRK01000006.1:0-11694 GCA_020718785.1 Desulfatirhabdium butyrativorans
TATAGGAAATATATGATCATTTTTATCAAATCTTTTTTCCGGTAATTCTTCTAGATCAACTGAAACCTCGTCGAATGCCTTTATAGTATCTTTCGGTTCTAACTTGTTTAGTTTCTTATAATATGAAATCTGATACCATAACTTTCTGGTCACAGTCAGAATACCAGAAAAAGCTTTTCTTTTATTTTGATCACAACTTGCACTGATAACGTATTTATCACCACCATATTGGGAACAGACAAAATTCACTTTTGCAATGCCATCCTTGTTTGTTTTGGAACTATAGGTTTTTATGCCAGCTTCTTCAAGTCCCGCCTGATATTTCTTATCCATATCTTTTTCAAAAAAGGTTTTATCTTCCTTTTTCCATCTGATATAACTATATTCATTTTCAAAAGCCCAGTGTATTTCAACATTACTACGGGCTGGAGTAATCAGGGCTTCCACTGTAACTTCCCTTCCGTAGTGTGGATTAAGCGGATCTTTTTCCATATTTACATATTGTTTTCGATCATTTTTCGGTTTAATAATTCTAATTTTATATTCATAATTTTTATGATTTGGAATTTGAAGAAGAGTTGAGGTTGCTTTCAACTCATTAATATGAATAGAAAAGAAATATAATTCTTCATTATAATGTTTTATATCAGGTACAATCCACTTAGCCTTGATTAAACATTTTTTCTCTTTATTTATGTGAGATTCCGTTTTGCTTTTAATTTCAGTTATGAATTTATGATTATTATCAGAATGATATTGATATATTATAAATCTCCCATCAATGCCCGGTTTAATTCCTTTAGTTTGAACCATCAACTCTAAAATATCACCTGGTTCACCCGTGTGACGGTTCCATTGTATACTTTCAATAGTTAATCTCTTTTCTCTATTTAGTGAGTTATCTGAATTACCAGCTGAAGCAATTGACCTCTGTTGAAAAGCAGCTTTCTCAAGAACCGCCGCCCCCGGTCTGACTTTTACCTTACTGTTACCGGGATTACATACTCTTACCGGCATTCCTTTATCTGTAAAAGCGATGATTTTTTCAGTTGCTGCCTCTTCTCCTTTGATTTGCATCTGCTTTCCGCATAAATCCTGCGCTGAAGAAATCGAGATGCAAGGTCCCCCTGCATTCGGGGGATTAGGACAGCCTGTAATGGTTGCATTTTGAAAATCAGCCACCGTTAATAAAGATTCTTTACATGACTTCGCATTGCAATCCGATTGAAATACCAGTTTTCCGCCGTGAGGGCATCGGCAGTCTGCTTTATTTGTTAAAACGGGTATTGACATAGTTTGCTCTCAATCTGTTTTCAGCCTACATTCAAATTCTTTGAAACATCTAAGTCGTCAGCTATTGTAACTTTCTCCTTTATAACGGTCTCTTTTTTAATCGTAGTTTTCTCCGGCGTTATTTCCATATTGTCGGCAACACTGACTTTGTTTGCATTAATACTTGTTTCTTGTTCAGCCTTGATATCAATCTTTTTCTCGGATTGAACAGCCATTGTTTTTTCTTTTCCGTCCATCCTGATGCTGTTTTTTGATTCTTCCGGTTTGATATTTTTTGGCGTAACTGTCATAGCAATTTTTTCAAGGTTGATAATAATATCGAAGTTTCCAAAAGACTCCTGTTCTTCTTGGTATCCGCCTAAGACAACAGGTACATTTCCTGCATCCAAAAGGCATAACAGCATATCATTTTCACAATAGCGGAAGTAAACGCCATGATAATTTTCTCTTACCGGAGCCGGACTGACAACATGGGAATACAATATCTCGGGATCCGGGGTTTCTGGATGCTTGACGACAAAAAATTTCTGGGTATTATCATTTTGATCGAATTTCAATCCCGCATACTTATTATCAATCCATTTTGAAAAACGTGATTTGACAAGTCGTATGGGAAAAGGGGAACTTATCGGCTTGACAGGCAATTGTTCCAATTGAACATTAATTGAAATGTTATTGTTTTCAGTTCTTGAATCAAACTCAAAATGTATGGCGGAGCAAAAATAGGCTACTTCCCGAAAAACAACAGGACCCGGGATTACAATAAGCTGACTTTTTTCTTTATCGCTCAGTCCGTTTCCTTTTATCTCATGTTCTATCTGCTTTCCGAGCGTTACCAGTTCCATTAAAAGCTCCATCGGCTGCTCTGTCGTGAATGAGGTTTTGAGCATGAAATTATTCTGTTTAATCATGGAGCCGGCGTACCGGTTTACGGTGTTGGGAAACAAGCCCATCGGCGTCCATTTGTCTTCATTGAGTGTTACCGGTCTCCCGCTTTTCAAGGAAATCAGCCGCAACGGTTCTTTATCATTGAATGCAGCCCATCCATGAACAGATATTTCATGATTTCGGATGTAAGCTGACACTTTATTCATAAAGTGATAATTATCTTCTCCGGATTTTCGGCACAATGTTGCAAAAGGCGGAAAAATCGCTTCAAGACGATCTCTTTCTTCATCTCTCAAGGAAATCTGATTATTCAACAGGCGTTCAAAAAAACCGGAACCCGTTTCTCCATTTGTTCTTTGATAAATAAGATGTGAATCCGTATTCGGACAATGTTTTAACCAGTCTAAATGCTGCTGTGTTAAAACCAGACCGGTCAATGAGGAAATCGGGCGTTTATCAATCTTTTCGATTCCGGTAATCATAAAATTTATCGAATTGTCATTCCATAAAAATGCAACCGGATTTCCTTCACTGACCTTCTGATTTATTGTTTCCAGAGAAGGAGCATCGGTATAGTCAAACTCGAATTCAAGTATGGGAAATGAACTCGGACGCAATACCAGTCTCACTTTTTTAAAGACATATTCTCTGTCTAAAGTTATTTTCATACCCAAATTAACATCATGTAAAAAGTATCGGCGGAACAGGATTAGACGTATTCAATCCGGTCAGATACAGAATTTCCTTTGGTCTTTCTCCGCTTTCAGGATAAACAGAGTCAACATTTGTAAGATCGGCAGTTTCAACAGTCCGAATAAAAGGTTTGCTAACTTCGTCTCTCTTTCTTGACATAATTTTCCCTCTATGAGCTATCTTTGACAGCTCCGAGACGATCATCTCTGTTTTGCCTGCATAATTAATCCAGTTTGAAATGCCCATATTCAGGTCTATGGAATGGAAAGCCCCTTGAGTTGCCATTACAAAACCATCAACAATCCCGGGCAAAGGTTGAGGATGTGTTCCAAAATAAACCCAGTTTGCTCCGCCGGATTGACCTTCCTTCTGAGTGTTCACTGTCAATTGAGGCATTATTCCGCCGACATTTGAGAGAATATGCTTCAATAAGGGATTATCTAAAAAGGGACATACGATTAAAACATTTTCTGTACCCATGTGGTTTTCCATTGTGGAAATCGAATAAACATATCGCCCTTGTATATTATTTCCAAATGAAATCTTATGTTGAACAAGAGGAGAACCGTTGGCAGTTTTTGGAGGCGGGATAAAATTAGGATTTGCATTTTCGCTAAACCATGATGTTTTGGGAGTAGCAATGTCAAATTCAAATAGAAGCAACTGATTCAGTTCATTCCCATACTCAAATTTCATGCTGTATTTCAAAACCGCATTATTCAGATCAAACTTATAATCACCGTCAGCGATCTGATAATTCCTTGGCGCGGCAAAAGTGTCAATTTTTCCCGGAGCAGGCAATCTCGAAGATTGTGACAGATATGCTGCAAAATAGCCATTGTTAATCCCGATCTGACTGCTCAACTGACCAATGTTGAATGGGATGAATAACCAATATCCTTGATTTTCAATGGTTAGGTTATTCGCCACATCTTTGAATTTGTAATACGGCATATTATCTTCCTTTTATCTTCCTTTCTTTTATAAGAAATTATAAAAATTTTTCCAGTCAATTGAAGAAAAAGCTATACTATCCGCGCCAAAAGCGAACCCAATCGGAATCGGGTTGCCCTTGTTTACCGCTGAACTGATGTCCTGAAGGGGATTGCCAAATTTCGGTTGCATAATGGTCAGGAAACCTTCCAGACTTGAAAAAGCTGATTGCCATCTCTTGCTATCTATTCCAGCCAGAAATATTCCGAAGTTGCCAGCAGTCACAGCCGCAGGATTATTACTTTTCTCAAGCAGAGCAAGATTGAACCATTTGGTAAAAATCAGGTTGCTTTTTAGAGCATTATGGGTTTTCCACAAATCTTTAAGGTATGCGCTGACATTTTGATCTTTTAATTGCGGTGAACCAAGACCTGCCGTATTAAACAGTCTTATACTATCTTTCGTCATCACGAATTTGCCAAGATTAAACGAATTGACATCGCTGACCATAAGACTTGCACATAAGAATAAGAAAGGCTTTCCATTAACAGGACTGACACAATCTTTTCCGCCTATATTTTTAACAATTCTGATTGTGCTAAAATCAGGTAAGTTAATGGTATTAGGATTAATAATCGGAAAAGCATCTGAGTTCACATTTGCATCTTTTGAGACAAAGATGGGCAATTGTAAATCAAATCCTATGCCAATCTGTTGTATTATTCCGGGCGTTGCAGGATTTGGGTTGTGCAGTTCTCCTTTAAGTCTTGTAAGTGCGGCGTTTATATCACTATCACTTTGTCCGGTCAGATAAACAAACAAAGGATGATCTTCGCATAAAAAAAGCTTTGAATTCACGGCAACACCATTAACATGCTCTGTCAACGTCTTGTTGATTATCCGAATTTCAATTTCATTATTCCCCTGTAATGCCTCAAAAAGACTTTTCAGTTCCCCGATTTCGTCAAGATAAGGTTGTACCGCGATGAGCTTCTGGCATAATTCATAATGATAGGTCAATATCTGCGACATCTGCCCATCATCCTCAACCGGATAGTATTTGCTGAGGTTAATATCCTTCAGAAAACTTGTAACTTTATCTGTAGGGAAGTTATTGAATATTCCCGGTTCGATATTTGAATTGCCGATCTGGTCCACCATATCGAGCATAATACCGAGAATATTTGACAAATCATCCATATTCAGATTGGTCTGATCAGACGGGGTTGAAAGCATATATTCCCCAAGAATAAGAGACCTCATCTTTTTCAGGAAAGTATCGCCCTGAGCATTTTCTTTTTCCTTGCGATACTGCTTTGTCAGCTTGTTTTGAAGAAGCTCACTGTATGATTTCCAGAATCCATCATCTTTCAAAACACTTTCCTGAACAAAATCTTTTTTCACTACATCAATTTTGTCTTTCAATTCAGGTATATCTTGGAGAACCGCCAATTCCACTTCCACGTTTGTATCACCGGAAGTTGCAACAATTGATTTCTCAGATAAAAGCTGATCCGCTTTCCCCGGATTGAGATTATTAATAATAATCTGGTTTTCCGTTTTTTGAAGTTTGGCAAGAGGATCATCTTTCTTGTCTGTTCCCTTTATTCTTAAATCAAACATCCCAGATGAAATATCTTTGAGTTTTTCCGGGAGCTGGGTTTTAATCTGAAAATTTTTGACATAATTCTCCTGACTTTTCATAACATCAGCGGCTATCCGTTCCCTTTTTTTAACGATATCTTTATCTTTTTTGATGTTCGGAATATCTTCAAGAGGGATTGCAATAGCAGGAGTTCCTGCTCCGTTATGGTAAAGTCCGTCAGAATTTACTTCCTGGTTCAGACGAAAGCGGTAGGCATTTTCAAACTGAATTTTCTGAGCTTTGATTTCTTCCTTGTTTGTTGACCACTCGGAAGCAAACTTACTTTTCACGCTTTCAGCAAAATACCCCACAAAAGATTCTTTCACGGCTTTTGACAGGGGATTCGTATCAGCAATATTTATCTGTCGAATCTTGGCTTCCTTGTCCTCCTTGTCTTCTATAAACTTATTGACGAAATTCCGGGCTTCCTCACTTAACCCTTCAGATTCTTTTTTGAATCTGTCTATATACGCCTGAATATCAGAAGGAATATCCTTAGATTTGGTAATTCTTAAAACTGCCTGATAGACCGGCATGTGCTGTTTTATATATTTTTCGATCTCACGATGAATATCCGATACCTTTCCCTCACACATCTGGCTGAGAATGATAAACATATCTTCGCAGCGTTCCACAAGATTTTCCCTGGTAAAACGACGAGATGGCTGAAATGCTTCGATAATATTCCGCTGAACAATTTTTAGATGAGCCTTATAATTGTCATCTCTCAAGATATCTGTATCTTTACATATACCTTCTGACGCTCGTATAATCTCTTCATTACGCTCCAGTTCTTCATTACTCTCCCCCCGGATTCTCTCTTGTTTCATTGCTTCGATACCAATCTTATACATCTCATCAGAAGCAATAATAGGGTTTCCCAAACCATGTCCGGCATATTTGCTTGCCAGCCAGCAAAAGAGAAAAGAATGTTCTGCGCTGTTTCGGATGATTTTATGAATTTCATTGGAGTTATCCAAGAACATCTTATAATAATGGGTAAATAACCCTGATTTTTCTTTCAAGCCGAGATCAGGATACCCTCCGAACCATTCTTTTATCTCTTTTGTACCTGCAACTTGTTTAAATACCGGGTCATCATCTTTGGCATAATAAAGACCTTGTTTGCACTTCTCGAGGGCTTCCGGCAACACGGACGAAATTTCATCGAGATACCCGCTTTTCCATCCCCACTTGAAAGACTGATTACTTTCTTCAGCGGACTTTTTAAAGATTTGCTTGAATTTGTCTAATGCGGTCAACTCGTCCTGAGGACAGGCGCATAAATAATTAATCAGAGAGGCTGTGAGTTGATGATCGGACATAAAAATCCTGTTCCATTGATAGGGATCTATAGCAATATTTCTACCTCTTAAACGATCAGTTGCATAAATACGCACATAAAGACTGGAAAAACTGAAGAGATGCTCTGCGAAGTCCGTATGAAAGAAATGGGCTGCTACGTCAAGATGACCCAGTAATTTTTCAAATAAACCGGCTCCTTTTTTTTGTATAATTTTATAGGGATCAGCATCTGTCTGATCAACCGTATGTGTTTGCAGAAGAGGACTGTCAATTCCGATAACAAAGGGATTACCGGGAGTTATAGCCTGAAGCGGAGTCATCAGACTATAAGCATTGAAAATCATGCCTCCGACAGTCAGTGTATTGCCGATTGCCGTACCTCCGGCGACACAGCGGAGTTCCGGCTTGAGATGATGAAACAAATCAAGAGGATTCAGTCTTCCATATACGATATTGCTTTGTGGATCAAGCTTTTTATTCGTAAAAACATAAGCTTCTGTATTGTCTCCGCTCCGAAATTTACCGAAAACAGTAATTCTTTTGTTGGTTTCCTGATAATTCACAGCCATTTTTTCCTCCTCATTGAACCGGTCTTTTGCCGGTTTCTGTTAATTTTACCGTGATTGAAATCTGCCATAAACAGATTATTGCTTATTCTTCTTAAATTACCGACCGATCATATATTTTTTGATCAATCTCTCCAAAGGTCTTACAGATTCCTGCTGCTCCATTGCTTCATGCAAAATCTTCTCTCTTGTTTCCTGAGAAATATCTGACCAGCCATATTTTTTCAATTTGATATTCAATATTTTATTCAGCAGTTCGGGTTCCTTGATCGGAAAGAACGGCAGAATAAAATCAATCCGGTCAAGCAAAGCTCTGTCCAAAGTTGTTTTGCTATACATCAGGCTTATCCGGCTGTTTATCTCTTTCAGTTGAAGATAGTTTTGTGTTTTAAGAAGATATTCTGCTGATACTTTCCCGTCTTCATCAGGCTGGCAAATCAGCTTTTGAAAATCTTCCCCTGCAAACTGGCTTTTCAGGTCATCCAGTTTTTGCTGGAGAAAGATTTTCATATTATTTTCAGTCTGATCCAGCACCCCTTTTAAAAGGAGATTCCGCAATGCCTCATCTGAAAATTCTTTTGCCAACTGATCTCTTGTCTTATCTTCCCGATCCTCATAAGCCTGACAAACCTGTTCCTGACCCTGATTGGTGGTCAGGACAAAAACAGACTGGGAAAAGTACACTGTATTCCCTTCCGAATCTTTTCCCTGACCCTCGAAAATGCTCAACAGAATGTCATGAATCGAGCTGTGCGCCCTGTCTATTTCATCCAGCAAAATAACACAGGACGGACGGTTTTTAACATTGTCGTAAATGGTCTGTGTTGACTTAAACCCCACATATCCCGGATCCGATCCCATAAACCTTGTTCTTGCGGTTTCCGATGAATATTCGGACATATTGAAGACAAAAAATGATTCTTCTCCGAGTCCGAGCCTGCGGGCAAGAGACCTTCCCAGTTCTGTTTTTCCAACTCCCGGGGGTCCCACAAACAGGAAACGTCCACGGGGCGATCTCTGCGGCGGGCTTTTGGCGTTCAGTTCAAGCGCTTTGACAACCTGATCAATCACATGATCCTGACCTATCACATCCTGTTT
Source organism: Desulfatirhabdium butyrativorans (assembly GCA_020718785.1). GTDB lineage: Bacteria > Desulfobacterota > Desulfobacteria > Desulfobacterales > DYRK01 > DYRK01. The sequence goes on from DYRK01000006.1 coordinate 8,422, forward strand.
CAATTGGCAACGGATATTTTGATAAAATTTTTTCGGATCCTTGCCCAGTATTTCAGGATTAAGATTCAACTCCTCTGAAATGTGATCCCTTAAATCATCCAACGTCAAAAAATCACCCGAATCGGAAGGCTCCAGAATGCTGCGGCTGACAGCACGGTTGACCGAGCTTTCTGCCAGATCGAGAGCAATTTTCGGGAAATAATGATTGGGGTATCTTTCTGCTGCCAGTTTTACCAGTTCATGGCAGAATTCTTCCGTGCTTATCTCTGTTTTCAACGGAATATCCGCTTCTTTCAATAAAATTGCCAGCCGTATTTTCACGATTTCAGCAGAATCGTTGGGAAGCAGCGCCGGTAAAGGAACCCCACGGACATTCTTTAACAGTTCGGATATGCCGGCTCTGGCTGTCTGACAGATCAGAACAAAAGTTTTCCCGCCCCCGCTGATAATTCCGCCGAATACCGATGAAAATATCTCATAAACTCCCAGCGAAGGATTAAGAAGATGCTCAAAACCGTCAAAAACAGGGATAATATCCGGCTCCTGCTGAAGATAATCATAAAGATGATCGAGTCGTTTCCTGATATCTTCTTCTCTGCCGATAAAATCATTTCGGTTGAACAGTACAAAACGGATTTTGCACAGAGCGGGTTCTGTACTTTGTCCTATCTGTCCATGAAATTTCCCAAGCAGTTTACGGATAAACAGGCTTTTGCCCACCCCGGGCTGTCCTTCTAAAAGATAGTGTTTCCGTCTTTTTAAAGATAAAATAAGAAATGAAAGATGTTTTTCTATGTCCTTATCCCGGCATAACATGACTTCTGCGGCATGACGATGGATCCAGTCATCATCAACCAGTTCGCCGAATCCGAGTTCCGATACTTTTTCTGTTTTATCGGGACTTGATGCGAGCAACGGCGTATTGATCTGTTCCTGCTCGCAGATTGCCCGGCAGTTTTTTTGAAGCGGATCGTCAGTAAAATCTCCGTCAAGCAGCCATGAAAGTATGGAATCGCACTCATAGCGCAAAAGCGGGTGTTCCCTGTACCATCTCTGGTAGCTTTTTTCAGCTTCGGAAGGATGAAAACATCTTGCATCGGGATTATCCGGCTGGTTTGTTCTTTCAAGGCTGAGATAAACAAGCTGTTCTTTGATCCTTTTCAAGGCATTCTGAATACCGATAAATCGGCATGGAGTATCTTTGAAACATTCTGCATACAAATGCCCCAGCGACAATGCCTGTCTTGCACTTCGGGAAGTTATATAAGCTTTTTTCAAATATCTTTCCAATGTTACAGAACTTGCCATTGAGATTAAAACCTTATATTTTCAGACTGTTTATATGCAACTGAAGAATTTCCCAAACAAGCTTCTCCGAGTATGGAACTCTTCAAAATAAAACCGGTTTCAGATACAAATTCAAGATATTGTGTATGTGAACGGTTGAACAGCGATTCATACCATTTATTCCACCATCCGTTTTTCATCTCTGACGAAAATTTTTCTTGTATCAGAGGATTTTTCCAGTTTGAACACAGGTAAATAAGAAAATTCCGTGCGCCGAGATAAGGAGAGTTGATAAGATCAAGACATCGTTCTGATCTTAATGTTTCATTATATGTGTTACGTGATTCTTCCAATTCCTGATTGCCGTTACCCTTGTTAAATATACATTCCGGAAATTCAATATAAACAGCCGATTGTGGGATTATATACTTTTCAGCCAATTCGGACAAATAATTCGTATCATTGAAATATAATCGGAATCTTCCAGCTTCATTATCCATCATCAAATGTCCGATAAATACTCGGTTAATCGGAAAATTTTCCAGAGACGGCTTATCTAAAATTGTTTTGATAATATCAAAAGTATCTGTTTTACATTTATCAAAACAGCCAAATATGCTCTGACTTGAAGAACATGCTCTTTCCATATTCACTTGGTCAAGCTCGATTCCGCCTGTTCTTGACGGATAATAAGGCACACGGGCATAAGACGGTTCAGGAATCGGATTTAGCTTATCAAAATCCTTATCGAGAATTTCACCATGCCAGTATCTTTTCCAGTAAGATATAAAAAAACATTCATTCGCTGATAACTGTTCAGGCTGTTTCCAATATATTTTTGTTTTCCCTCTGTCATTTGAAATAAAGAATTTGCCTTTCAATATATCTAATGAAGCAAAAGGCTTCCAACGAAATCGGGTTGCTGATTCACCCCAGATAAGATATTCCGTTGTTGAAATACTACTGTCATTTCTTTGATTGATTTGTTTTTCACCTTCAATATAAAACAATAAGCGCGGATTTAATTCAGAATCAAACAGAGGTTCAAGTAAAAGCAGATTTTTTTCAACATATTCATTTTGAAACAAAGGCATATATCGTTCTAAAACAATATCTCCAAGATATTTCCCTTTAACCGGAACCTGTAACATAATGGGATTAACCCAAAATTCACTGAAACCATCGGTGATATTGTTGTTTTGTACAACATTTATCGTAAAATTCACATCATTCGCTTGCACCGTAAAATTTCCGCCTTGATTTGTTCTTATATATAACTGGCTTGGAAGCAATGAATAATCTTCCCAAAGACACATGGTGTCTCCAAATGCTTCTAATCCATTTTTTCTTGTCTGATTTTTCATTATATTGATATTCTGTTTGCTGATTGGGCAATAACGAATTGTTTCATTGTTTATCGTGATGTTTCTATGTTGAATCTCCTCTGCATTATTAAAATAGAGAATGTTGGGAAAATCCGAACCGACAATAGACTGTCTATATGCAGGTCTTGTTACCCGAATCTGCCTGTTCTCAAAATTTAAAAATGCAGAGAATGAGTTGAGAAAAGGGTCCCGTGGACATAAAAGATAGTTGTTCATTCCTTTAATACTATTAAAGCGATTATAATATCTACCATCGTTAACTAAAGATCCGCCCCATTCGTCAGGTGGTTTTAAGATGAGGATAAATTCGTTCAATGGTCAGCCTCTTTTTGTTTTTCAAAAACGCTGTTATGCGCCCAACCTTTTGTACCGTCGTTAAGCTTGATATAATACCATTCTTCGATTAGTGATACAGTATCTTTCCGTTTCAATGTTGTAATGATTTTACCATTTTTTGAAGCAGTTGAACGCACAGTTCCATTTTCAACATTTACAATCAATGTTGCCGATTTTGATACAGTTTCAGTTTCTCCATTTTTATTAGCATTTTCTTTTAAACGACCTTCAAGGTTCGTCTTTGCTGTTTCAAGACCTGAAATCG
>DYRK01000006.1:11794-30609 GCA_020718785.1 Desulfatirhabdium butyrativorans
CAAGGTTCGTCTTTGCTGTTTCAAGACCTGAAATCGCTGTATCTTTTTCTTTTAAGCGATCTTCAAGGTTCTTCGTTGCTGTTTCAAGATCTGAAATCGCTGTATCTTTTTCTTTTAAACGATCTTCAAGGTTCGTCTTTGCTGTTTCAAGACCTGAAATCGCTGTATCTTTTTCTTTCAAACGACCTTCAAGGTTCTTCTTTGCTGTTTCAAGATTTGGAATCGCTGTATTGTTATGTCGTTTCTCACTGATAAACAATATTCCAAACAGTAAGATGAACATAACCGCACTCAGATAGTAAATAAAATTACTGGTAAATTTCCGAGTTTTTTTTTCTTCTTTTAAGATTTGAATTTGTCTCTCAAATTGCTTTTTAAGTTCATTCTCTCTATGTTCAAGCAATCGAACTGTTTCAGATTCTTTCTGTCGAAGTTTTTCAGTTAATTCGACGAGTTGATTTCTTTTTCCGTCTAACTGTTCAGATAACTGACTCTCAAACTGTTTTTTAAGTTCATTCTCTCTATCTGCTGTTTCTCTTTTTACTTTCTCCAGTTCAAAGTCTTTATTCTGAAATTTCTTAGTCAGTTTGACGAATTGTTCTTCTTTTTTCTCCAATTCCTGCTTTTTTGACTTGAGGTCTTCAGATAATAATTCCACCTGAGTTTTTATTTCATTTTTTTCAACATGTTGGATAATTTTTACCTTTTCTTCAGTAATATCGCTGATAAAATACTGTCTCAATTCTTCAGAGGTAGAGATATTGTCTTGATTGGATAAGGCAAAATGACTTAAAATAAGATTATTCGGTGCGACTCCGAACGGGAGAATCGAGAAATACTTTTTTTTGCGATCTTCGATTGTTACGGTTTTAAGCAGAGAATAAGCAAAAGGAAGATAATCTGCATCCTTGTTTATACGGAAGAACTGAGGAGAAGAATCTTTCAGAACATATTGTTCAATTTCTTTGAATAAATCATAACTTCCTATTTTTGCGGCGCATAAATAAGGGTCATACTCTGATTTTTTATACTCATCATCTGTTATATCAAAGCCTTCAAATTCACGTTTTCCTTTTTTCTTAATAATGATACACCACTTTCCATAGGAATACGGGACATGACCGATAAAAGATGTATCAGACAAATCATTCAGCATCAGTTCCGTATTGAAAAGAACTTCCAGGAAAGCATTTAAGCTTTTATCCTCTCCTGTTATCCCCCAACCCTTTGCATGATCATATTTATAGCTGAATTTTACCATATCGGGTTTTTGAGCGTTCCTTTGAATATTTTGAACATAGTTTTATACTTGGCCTGCCCTAAATTTTTCCAAGAACGTCCCGAAAGCATTCTGCGCCAGCATCTTAGAAATTATTGAATTAACCTCGTTTAAATTCATTTTCATTTTCCTCCCCTATTTTATAATCCTCACTTCGATTTGCCTTTCATTGCATTTTGACTCTTGAATATAAAGAATTCTGCCTTGAATATCAACACAATATTCATAGCAGTCTTTTTTTAATGTAAAAGCATCACTTATTGCTTTATAATCCTTATCATCTGGAGAAAGTTTTATTAGTACCTCCGGCCTATTTGATGACTTTGATATAAGAAGAATTCTGGATGAACATCCACAGTCGTATTCATACTTCCAATATACTCCTCGGTCTTTTTTTTTTAGAGGTAGCAGTATGTTATTTGGATGGATTTCAATATCTTTCAATATTTCTTTTAATCTTCCGTTGATTTCAAAAATCTCTGATATTTTTTTAAAGAAATCTTCAATCCCCTTTGTTGTATCTAATTTTTTATAATCCAGGGTATTTCTTATCTCTCTTAAATAATCTTCAAATGATATGTTCTTGCCAATCTGACCGAATTTCTGTTTCCATTTTTTATCTATAGAAATTTCAAGAGATTTCTCTTTAAAGCCCTCGAATTCTGTCCACTGTTTTTTCAGGTACAATTCATAATAAAGAGTCTGAAAATAACGCATCGCTCCTCTTACAAATTCACGAGTTTTACAGATAATTTCATCAGCAGGCTGATACGGCAGCAACAAATCATAAAGATCAGCCAACATCAGAAGTTCTGATTTATCAGGCAATTCGGATACTTTGTATTCTGCCAATTTTATTTTGAATGAACGAATAGTTTCTTTTAATCTCTCGAATTCTCTAAGTACGGTAATTTGAGAATCAACAGTAATCGGCGGCAGAATAAGTCCGATTTCACCATTCCGAAAATTACACAGATGTAATGAAATTATGTTATCAGAATCTTGCAGTTGTTGAAAAGAACTCTTGATTTCGGGCAGCATTGTATTTTGATCAAAGGCAGTCCCATATTCATCGGAATTTGAAGGAAGCACCCAATATAAATATAGGTCTTCCGGCATATCTCCCTGCGGTATATCAATCTCCTTTTCTTTAATGATAAAAGGGTAGCCCCGTTTTGAGGTAACAAAAAGATTCTCAATTTTAATCTTATTGTTACTGATATTGATTCGATTTACTTCCTCGCTGGTCAGAAAGGGCGGTCTGAAAAAACCATAAAACCCTGTTGCAACTATTGTCCATCTGGCACTCTCTACAGAAAGACGAGCTAATTTGTACAGTGAACTTTCTTCTAAAATTTGGCCGTTTCTGAAAAAAGGAACTTGCGGATAAATCATATTGTTTACCTATAGAATTATACTCACCACCGGCATACCTTTCGTTTTTTTATCCGCTGTCATTCTGAGCGCAGTTTATGACAGTGGACAGTATATCTGTCAATATTCTTCAGAAAAAAAGAAACTCCCGATTCATTAACCAGCAATTCTCATTTTGAAAAGCGGCGTTGAACATTATCTGCGGAGATAGTCGGAATCTCCTTTTATGTAAAGCGGGTTCGAAACACGCTTTACGTCAAAATGAGAATCGCTGCTCATTAACAACTCTTTTTTATCCTGTCAATATATTTTTTGCATTTTTTTTGTGGGCTAAGTTTTCTTTCTTCTAAAATTTGGCCGTTTTTTAAAAAAGGAGCTTGCGGATAATTAATATTGGTTACCTATAGAATTGTACTCACCACCGGCACTTTTTTATCCGCTGTCATTATGAGCGCAGTTTATGAAAATCCGCCTCCCGAAAAAGAACAGGAACTGTTTTCGGAATAATACTGGCAGGTTCAGAAATCCGCTGCCGATCCTGATTCGGAAACTGTCATCAATGTTGTTCATCTCGTTTATCAGACCAGATATTGAGGGTATTTCAACGGATTGTCTCTGAAACAAATTCGGGGTGTCAGAGGCTGAAGATCATCTGCGGTTATAATCCGGTGACCGGCGGTCTGATACACGAATCCGATGAAAAATTTCAGATAATACGTTATGATAGCCAATAATCATGCCGAGGAAAAATCTGAATCCGACGAGTATAGTACATATTTTCAAGCAGTTTTTTCATAACAGCATTTTTTTACAGAAAACCTTTGATTTTTTCAAAGCTATCTGATATGTCGAATATTTATTAATAAAAGAGAAAGGATAATGATGATGAAAAATGAAGAGCGATTTCCAAAGGTGTTGCGCTTGCTCATCGTTGCAATGATGTTTTTTTCTTTCGGCTGTTCCGGAAGCGACGACGACGATGACGATGCGGTAACAAGCACCACGGTAATCTCCACGACAACGAGTTCCACAACGGTCACGGTCACGACCAGTACGCTCGCGACCAGCACCACGACGGTCACAACCAGCACCACCACGACCACTCTCGCGCCGATTTCGGCAATCACCACCTCGCGGGATGATAAAGGAGTATGGTTTATTACGGGACCCGACGATGCAAGCCTTTATGATGTTTTCGAGGCCATGGGCTACGCGGTTGCCACGGACAGACTCTGGCAGGCTGAAACCTACCGGCGGTCTGCACGCGGCAGGCTGTCTGAAGTATTAGGAGCCGGGGAAAAAAACGGCTATCTGAAAACCGATATGTTCATGCGTACAATCGGCTATTCGGATCAGGAATTGCAGGATGCTTTCGATGATCTTGATTCGGAATCCCAATCGGTCGTAAACGGTTATGTCGCGGGTTTCAACCGCCGCATTGCGGAAATCCGCGAGAATGCGTCTCTTCTTCCTTTTGAATTTGCCGCATTGAATTTTATGCCCGGAAATTGGACTTCATCCGATATTCTGGCATGGACCGCCCTGATGCTGAGAAATTTCGACAGCGAAGGATACGAAGCTCAGGGACAGATTGACAACGCCCGTCTTTTTCAGACCCTTGCAGTAAAATTCCCAAATGATTTTCAGGCGATGTTCGAAGATTTGCGCTGGGTCTCCGATCCTGACGCGCTCACCTATATTCCCAAATCAGAAACCGCTTCAAGAAAAGCAGAGGTCAGGTCCCTGACCGAAAAAATATCTGCGGAAAAGCTTCCTGATCTTTCCGCAGTTGCCGGCAGTATGTCTGATACTCAGAAACAGATTAGAGAAAATCTGAAAAAACTCAACGCATATCCTCAGATGGGAAGCTATGCCTGGGTGCTGGCGGGCAAGAAAACCGCGTCCGGCAATCCTATTCTGTATTCGGGTCCTCAAATGGGATTTTCCGTCCCTTCCATTGTATTGGAAGGCTCTGTCCGCGCCGGCGGTCTGAACATTTCCGGCATGTCGGTCGCGGGTTTTCCCGGCATTATAATCGGACGTACTCCGCATCACGCCTGGTCTATGCAGGTCGGACATGCCCACACGGTGGATTATTATCTCGAATCTCAGTCCGCGGTCAGTCTGCACAGAACTGAAACCATCAAAGTGGCAGGACAGGATGATGTTCAGTTGCCGGTTTTCAGAAGCGCGCACGGTACCGTGATCAATCCGCTTCCCTACAATCCGACGATTTATACGCCAAGTTCGAGCAACCCGATTATCTCATGGAAATATTCCCACTGGGGATATGAACTGGATGTAGTCAAAGCTCTGTTGCAACTGGCACGGGCATCGAGCATGGATGAATTCGCCGCGGGTATCGAGCATGTGGGCGTAAGTCAGCATTTTTGTTATGCAGACAGAGACGGGAATATCGCTTATTGGATGTCCGGCAGGGATCCGCTCCGTCCCGCGGGCGAATATCGCTTTCCGCAAGGATTCATTCCCGGAGTCGCTCCAGCGGAATGGGATGCGGCTGTACTCAGACCCCGTTCTACAGATAGAAATACTTCCAGAGGCTTTTATGGCGGCTGGAATAATAAGAGCAGCTCGGATTATTCCAACGCTTTCAATGAGCTTTCTTATTATTTGGGAAAATTTCACCGGGCCCATGTGATTGAAGATTATCTTTCTGCTCATGATAATCTGACCTTTGAAGAGGTAAGAAATTTGGCAGTAAATATCGCTACCACCGATTCTTTCAATAAAGGCGGGAACCCGTGGAAATTTGTGGCAGATGATTTTTCCGCCGTGATTCGGGAAAATTCAACAGAAAACCGTCTCGCTACATTGGTTTTGCTGGAAAACTGGGACGGTCATTTTGTGGAGGGCGGAGAGTCGAACTGGGCTACAGGGCTGAATCGTCCCGATGCCTGGTATCTCGCTGATAAATGGATTCGGGAAGTTATCCGTCTGACTTTTGAAGATGAACTGGGTACTGTGGAAGAAGATTATGCGGTTACGATTCTGTTCAATGTACTGCTGCGAGGGTTTGCAGGAGAACATGCGGCTATCGTAAACAAATATAATTGGTTTCAGAATCTTTCGGATGAAAACTCGCCTCAGACGAGCAGCGAAGTTATTGTTCAGGCATTGGACAATGTCTTTCCCCTGTCTGCTCCTAGTCCTACGGAAACCGGGGATTACCGAAAACGGATTGATTACAAACACGATATGATCGGAATCGTGCATCAGACGCTCTTTTCATGGCGTTCCACTTACGCCCATTGTGTGGAATTCGGCAAGTCGGGTCCCTTGCGTATCGAAAGCATGTTTCCGCTGGGAGAATCGGGAAATATCCTGATGGGAGCAGACGGAAAACCTGTTTTCGATGAGCATTTCTTCAGTATGACGCCGGTGTTCGATATTTTTGCGCCGAGAGATTTTCCGTTGTTCAAATAAATTCAATCCGGAGTGCAAAAATAGAGCGAAGCGCTTTTTTGCACCGTAACTTTCGGAAACCCGCCGGCGGCGCAAAAAATCGCTCCGTTGCACTCCGCTCTATTTTTGCACTCCGGAAATTTTCGATCTACTGAAATTAAATGAGAAGTGAGAAATAATTTTCAATTCTCACTTCTAAAAGGGGGGAAAAATGAAAACTCTGTTTGGCAAAATACTTATAGCGGTCTGGTCTCTATCGCTGATTCTCCCGATGACAGCATCGGCACAGACAACGATCAGACTTGATCCCTCAAAGGTAGGGAATCTGCGTTCAACGGTCAGTGCGGCAAAAGCAGGAGACACGATTCTGTTTGCCGACGGTACATACAATCTGAACGGCGATAATCTGTGGATTGACAAAGCCCTGACGATTCGCTCGGAAAGCGGGGACCGGGAAAAAGTGATTCTGGACGGCGGCTATGTCACTGCGGAAACCATACAGATTGCCGCCTCCGGCGTGACCGTTTCGGATATCACGCTCAAGCGTGCAAAATATCATCTGATTCATGTCATGGCCACTTCGACTTCCGACGCCAACAATACGGTCATCAAAAATGTTCATCTTATTGACCCCGGACAGCAGGCTGTAAAGATCAATCAGAACAGTGCAAAGACCCGTTTCACAGACAACGGCACGATTTCCGGCTCCCGTATCGAAATGACCGAAGCGGGGCGCAAGAAAGTCATTGAAATCAACGGCAGTTGTTATACCGGCGGCGTGGATGCACATCAGTCACGGGGCTGGAAAATTTATGACAACGAGATCGAAGGATTCTGGTGTTCGCAGGGGCTTGCGGAATTCGGTATTCATTTCTGGACCGGGAGCCGGGATACGCTTGTTGAGAGGAACAAATTGATTGACAATGCCCGGGGAATAGGCTTCGGTATGGGACAGAGCGGGACTTGGCGTATTTATTCAGACAATCCCTGCGGCGGTGTGGCTAATGTCGGGCATTACGACGGCATCATCCGCAATAACTTTATTTTGCAGAAATCGGAAGCTCTGAGGAATTCGCAGACGCATTTCGACACAGGCATTTCTCTCGAACAGGCTTGCGGTACAAAAGTGCTGCATAACACGATTGTTTCTACAGCAAAGCCGAATCTCTCTTCTTCAGAATGGCGGTTTGCAAATACGAATGTCCAAATTGCCAACAACGCCGTCAGTTACAATATGATGGCAAGAGACGGAGGCAAAGCCGAGTTGTCGTCAAATCTGGAAAATGCGGCGATTGATCTTTTTCTCAATCCGGCCGGCGGTGATCTTCATCTGTCCGAATCCGCAGAAGGGGCTATTGACAAAGGCTCGGCACTCAGTGCAGGGCTGTGCGACGAAGATATTGACGGAGATGCACGGGATGCGACGCCGGACATCGGCGCGGATGAGGTCAGCGATGATGGCGGGACTGTCGTATCCAAACCGGCTCCTGCAAAATTCAGGATCAAAGAGATTATAAAACAATAGCCACTGGCAATCGTTTTTTTCCTGCATCGGCAAGAAAAATTTGGCATTCGACCTCGTAGAACGGGTTTTAAACCCGTTCTACAGCATTATCTCTGCATCGCAAACGACCTTGCAGAACGGGTTTTAAACCCTTTCTACAGCATTATCTCTGCATCGGCAAAAGACCTCGTAGAACGGGTTTAAAACCCTTTCTACAGCATTATCTCTGTATCGGCAAAAGACCTCGTAGAACGGGTTTAAAACCCGTCCTGCACTACTATTTGTTCCTGCATCAGCAAGAATATTAAGGTGATATTATGAAAAATCGGTTGAATATAATAGTATCGGCAGGCTTTCTTATATGCCTGCTGCTGCCCTTGTCCCTGACGGCTCAGGATATCGAAACCTATTCGCATAACTTCCGCCAGTCCAATTCGGCATATCAATTCTGGACTGCACCGCCGAGCGAGCGGATATTCAAAGACAGCGCAGTTCCTACAGCAAGCGGGTCAGAAGTCAAAGTCTATGCTGCAAAAAATGAATCCGAACCTTTTCAGATTGTTGTGAAACCGGCTTCGAGCGGAAGCGTGAAAGTGACGGTTGAAGATTTCGGCTCCGGAATTACGAGCGAAATTTATCAGGTAAAATATGTCAATATCACGCAGGCAACAGACAGCCTCGGCAAAACCGGAGCTTATCCCGATCCGCTCTGGCCACTGGAAAAAGGGGCATCGGTCAGCCTCAGCGCAAATCAGAATACGGCATTCTGGTTCAACATTTATGTCCCCAAAACAACGCCGTCGGGAAATTATAGCAAGAATGTGCAGATCGGCGGAGTCAATATTCCAGTCAAACTGCATGTTTTCAATTTTGCTATTCCGGACGAGCTTCATGTCAAATCTCAGATGAACTTCGGTTATCAGACGCTTCTCAATAAATACGGGGTTTCGGGAACCGGGGACAATTACTGGCTCTATGTCAATAAAATCAAGCAGTTCTTTATGGATCACCGGCTGACGCCCAGCGCGCCCCTGTGGTCCGGCGGACTCACGGGCAACGGCGGAGGTCCGTATATTGACTATGACTGCAACGGAACTTTGACGGACAATGACGGAGTATGGGGGTTTGAAGATCCTGCTGCCAAATATCTCGGAGGAAGCGCATTCAGAAACAAGGTCGGCTATTCTTCGTTTATGGCTGCCACGTATCAAAATAACGATGCCTCAGCCGATCAGAGACCTTCAACATTCTGCGGGCTGACCCGAGGAGCAGGAGACTGGTACACAGGCAATAATCCGAGTTCCGCATATAACAAGAAATGGTTTCAATACATTGCTTCTCTGCAAAAGTATCTGAGCCAAAAGGGATATTTGGATAAGGCGTATTACTACTTTGCCAATGAGCCGCAGGATAAGGCAGATTACGACGCGGTGGCATGGTATTCGAAACAGTTGAAAACCGCTGCCCCGAATCTGAAACTTATGGTTTCCGAGGAGCCGAAACCGGAAATTTACACTAACGGCAAAATTGATATTTGGCTGCCGGTTCTGAATAACTACAATCCCGATGTCTCATATAACCGGGAGAAAAATTACGGAGAAGATACCTGGATTTATTTCCTGCACGGAACCCGGCCTCCGTATTTCAACCCGATTACTCTTGATCATCCGGGCATCGAAAGTAAGTTTACCGGTTGGTTTCTCTGGAAGTACAGAATCCGGGGAATTGCTTATTACTCCCTGAATAATTGGGATAAAAACCCCTGGACATCCCCGATGACCGACGGACATAACGGCGATACCTTCATGCTCTATCCGCCGTCGGAATCCAACACGAACATTGCTTACGGGGCAAACAATCATCGTTTTGTGCCTTCGATCCGCTTCGAACTCATGCGGGACAGTCTCGAAGATTATGAATATCTCTATGTGCTGAATGCAGGAAAACCGGTGGTCGGTCAATCCAACAGCGTGGATAGGCAGGCTGATAAAATCATCTCCGGGCTTACCGGCTATACGCGCAACAGTGAGTTCATGTATAATTTGAGGAGGGTAATCGGTCTGAAAAACGGGAATGAGATAACGGCGATTCCTGATATTCAGCCCCCGGCAGCCCATCCGAGAGCCGAAGGTTCTCCGGGAAATTACTACATCAATTTTCAGGATCCGAACGGAAAACCGACCGCAAATCCGCTGGTTGTAAACGGCAAAACTTACATGAAAATCGGATGGAACGCGTATGACCAAACGCTGGGATACGGATGGTTCGGGGATATGACTCATGTGAAGTATCAATATCTGAGCAGCGGACCCAATGAGCTTCAGAAAAGCATTATTTACGATGATTACGGAAAAGAGAAAACCTTCGAATTCGATCTTCCCAAAGGGACTTATGACATAACGGTATCCATCGGCTGGCAAGGGAGAAATCAGGCAGGCGATATCAGCAAAATAGAAATCGAAGGGGTCAGTTTTGTAAACAATGAAGTGCCGAACGGTTATATGGTTCGTAAAAAACAGGTAATGATATCGGACAGTAAGCTCACAATGAACATGGGAGTTTCCGGCAAATATACCATGCTCAACTATCTCGATATCGAGGCAGTTGCATCTTCTGCAACGACAAGCACTACGACTACGACGACAACTACGACAACGGTTGTTTCGACCACAACGAGTTCTACGACTTCAAGCACTACGACCTCGACTACGATTCCTTCGTCGCTCATCAAAGTCAGTCCTTCGCAGGCAGGACAACTCGGTTCTATGGTAAACAGTCTGAAATCCGGCGGAACGCTTCTGCTTGCCGACGGAACTTATAATCTGAACGGCGCTTATATGTGGGTTGGGGTTCCCAAAATAACGATTCGCTCGGAAAGCGGCAACAGGGAAAAAGTTATTTTAGACGGCGGATATGTCACTACAGAGATATTGCAGATTGCAGCCTCCGGTGTGACCGTTTCGGATATTACGCTCAAGCGGGCGAAATATCATCTGATTCATGTGATGGCTGCAACAGACGCGGATGTGCAGAATACGGTCATCCGTAATGTTCATCTCATTGACCCCGGGCAGCAGGCTGTAAAGATCAATCAGAACAGCGCAAAAACCCGCTTTGCGGACAACGGCATTATTTCCGGATGCCGCATCGAAATGACTGATGCCGGACGAAAGAAAGTCGTTGAAATCAACGGCAGTTGTTATACCGGCGGAGTGGACGCGCATCAGGCACGGGGCTGGAAAGTTTATGACAATGAAATCGAAGGATTCTGGTGTTCGCAGGGACTCGCCGAATTCGGCATTCATTTTTGGACCGGCAGCCGGGATACGCTTGTGGAACGGAATAAATTGACTGACAATGCCCGAGGCATCGGTTTCGGCTTGGGACAGAGCGGAACATGGCGTACTTATTCGGATAAGCCCTGCGGCGGGGCGAGTAATATCGGGCATTATGACGGCATGATCCGCAATAACTTTATCTTGCAGAAATCGGAAGCTCTGAGGACTTCTCAGACGCATTTTGACACGGGTATTTCTCTTGAGCAAGCTTGCGGAACAAAAGTGCTGCATAACACCGTCGTTTCTACGGCAAAGCCTAATCTCTCTTCTCTCGAATGGCGGTTTTCCAATACTAATGTCGAAATTGCCAACAATGCGGTCAGTTATAACATGATGGCAAGAGACGGAGGCAAAGCCGAGTTGTTCGGAAATATAGAAAATGCGGTATTGTCTCTGTTCCTCAATCCGGCAGGCGGCGATCTCCATCTGTCCGAATCCGCAGACAATGCGATTGATAAAGGCTCGGTACTCGGTGCAGGAATCTGCGATGAAGATATTGACGGAGAGGCAAGGGATGCGACGCCGGATATAGGCGCAGATGAACGTATCGGCGGCGGAACGGCTGTAGTCAAACCGGTTCCCGAAAATTTAAGAATTACAGAAATTGTAGAACAATAACCGTATAGGGTGGGTGAAAACCCACCCTACAAATAGGGGGATGACATGAAAAAGCAATTCAATATGTTAGTAATTAACGTCTTTCTATTCTTATGCCTGCCCTTGTCTGCGACCGCTCAGGAACTCGAAACTTATTCGCACAAACTGAGTCAGTCCACTTCGACGTATCAGTTCTGGGCTGCACCGCCGAGCGAGCGGGTGTTCAAAGACAGTTCCGTTCCTACGGAAATAGGGTCTGAAGTAAAACTATATGCTGCAAAAAACGAATCCGAGCCGTTTCAAGTCATTGTCAAACCGACTTCGAGCGGGAATGTTACGGTTACAATTGAGGATTTCGGCTCCGAAATCAGCAGCGAAATTTATCAGGTAAAGTATGTAAATATCACGCAGGCAACAGACAGCCTCGGCAAGACAGGCTATTATCCCGATCCACTGTGGCCGATAGAAAAAGGGGCGTCGGTAAGCCTTACGGCAAATCAGAATACTGCTTTCTGGTTCAATGTCTATGTTCCCAAAACCACGCCTTGGGGAGATTATACCAAGAACGTGCAGATCGGCGGAGTCAATATTCCCGTCAGACTGCATGTCTTCAATTTTGCCATTCCGGATGAACTTCATGTCAAATCTCAGATGAACTTCGGCTATCAGACTGTTCTCAGCAAATACGGGGTTTCCGGAACCGGCGACAACTACTGGCTCTATGTCAATAAAATCAAACAGTTTTTTATGGATCACCGGCTGACGCCCAGTGCGCCCTTGTGGTCCGGCGGACTCACGAGCAACGGCGGCGCGCCCTATATTGACTATGACTGTAGCAACGGAACTTTGACGGACAATGACGGAGTATGGGGATTTGAAGACCCTGCTGCCAAATATCTCGGAGGAACCGCATTCAGAAACGGCGTCGGCTATTCGTCGTTTATGGCTGCCACATTTCAGAATAATGACGCTTCGGCAGATCAGAGACCTTCGACATTCTGCAATTCGACTCTGGGAACCGGGGACTGGTACACCGGAAACAATCCGAATTCCGCTTATAATAAGAACTGGTTCAAATATATCACATCATTGCAGAATTATCTGACTCAAAAGGGATATTTGGATAAGGCGTATTACTACTTTGCCAATGAGCCGCAGGATCAGGCTGATTATGACGCAGTGGCATGGTATTCGAAGCAACTGAAAGCCGCTGCCCCGAATCTGAAACTCATGGTGTCCGAAGAGCCGAAACCGGAGATTTATACCACCGGAAAAATTGATATTTGGCTGCCGGTTCTGAATAACTATAATCCGGATGTCTCGCATGACCGGGAAAAGAATTATAACGAAGAGACATGGATTTACTTCCTGCACGGAACCCGTCCCCCCTATTTCAATCCGATCACTCTTGATCATCCGGGTATCGAAAGCAAGTTTACCGGCTGGTTTCTCTGGAAATACAGAATCCGGGGAATTGCCTATTATTCTTTGAATAATTGGGATAAAAACCCCTGGACAGAGCCGATGACCGACGGACATAACGGCGACACTTTCATGCTCTATCCGCCCTCGGAATCCAACACTGCTATTGCTTACGGGGCAAACAATCACCGTTTTGTGCCTTCTATCCGCTTCGAACTCATGCGTGACAGTCTCGAAGATTACGAATATCTCTACGTGCTGAATTCCGGCGAACCCGCAGTCAGCCAGACCGTTGCTGCGGATACTCAGGCAGACAAAATCATTTCCGGGCTGACCGGCTATACCCGTGACAGCGGGTTCATGTACAATTTGAGGCGGGTGATCGGGCTGAAGAACGGGAATGAGATAACGACAATTCCGGATATTCAGCCGCCGGCAACTCATCCGAGAGCAGAAGGTTCTCCGGGAAATTACTACATCAATTTTCAGGATCCGGGCGGAAAACCGACAACGACTTCGACGGACGGGACATACAAGTATTTCAATTATAATGGAAAGAATTATTTCCAGATCGGATGGAACGAATATGACAAAACGCTGGGATACGGATGGTATAGCCCTTCTGATGCCCACTGGATGGGTAAATATTTAGACAGCGGTCCCAATGAGCTTCAGAAAAGCATTATTTATTCGGATTACGGAAGACAGGCAACATTCGAATTCGATCTTCCGAACGGTACATACAATGTCACGGTTTCCGTGGGCTCGCAGGGAGGAACATATTCCGCTCATAAGATAGATATCGAAGGAATCACTTTTATCAACAGTGAAGGCACAACACCGTCCGCGTCTTATCTTGTCCGTAAAAAAGAAATAAGTATTTCGGATAATAAACTGACGATGGCAACGGGGGTAGGTTCCCCGTCTTTTCCCTACACCATGCTCAACTATCTTGAAATCGAGGCTGTCGCAAGTTCAACTACGACTACAACAACTACGATTGCCACAACAACGACTTCTACAACGACAACAACGACTCTGATGAAAGTTTTTCCTTCACAGTCCGGCGAACTCAATTCTATTGTGAACGACCTGAAATCCGGTTCGACGCTTCTGTTTTCTGACGGAACTTATAATCTGAATGGCGTATTCATGCAGGTTATTGCTCCGAATGTGACGCTCCGCTCGGAAAGCGGCAACCGGGAAAAAGTAATTCTGAACGGCGACTATGTCAGCGAAGAGATCATACAGATTGCGGCTTCCGGCGTGACGGTCTCCGACATGACATTGAAACAGGCAAAATATCACCCGATTCATGTGACAGCGACCGATAATGCAGACGTTACAGATACTCGTATCAAAAATGTGCATATCATTGATCCGGGACAGCAAGCCATAAAAATCAACCAGAACGGCGCAAAGACTCATTTCGCTGATAACGGTGTTATTTCCGGGTGCCGTATCGAACTGACCGACACAGGGAGACAAAAGGTATGGGAGATTAACGGCAGTTGTTATACCGGCGGAGTGGACGGACATCAGGCAAAAGGATGGGAAGTCAGAGACAATGTGATCGAAGGTTTCTGGTGTGAAAGCGGTCTGTCCGAGCATGGCATTCACTTCTGGAACGGCAGCCGGGATACGATTGCGGAACGCAACCGGCTCATTGACAATACCCGTGGAATAGGCTTCGGACTAGGTCAGAGCGGCGAGTGGCGTACCTATTCGGATAAGCCCTGCGGCGGAGTGAGTAATATCGGACATTACGGCGGCATTATCCGCAACAATTTTATCTTACAGAAATCAGAAGCCATGCACGCATCGGAATACAACTTTGACAGCGGTATTTCTCTGGATCAGGTATGCGGGGCAAAGATAGTGCATAACACCGTGTTTTCTACAGATACGGCATTTTCGTCCATCGAGTGGCGATATGCAAATACTAAAGTGGAAATTACGAACAATATCGTCAGTCGCAGCCTGCTGAAGAGAGATGACGGAACTGCCGTTCTGACAGGAAATCTGGAAAATGCCTTGCCCGCTTTGTTCAGCGATGTCTCAAGCGGCAATCTTCATCTGATCGAAAGTGCAACTAATGCAATTGACAAAGGGGGTTCTGTCGAAGACAATCTGTGTGAGGAAGATATTGACGGCAATATTCGGGATGCAAGCCCGGACATCGGTGCAGACGAATGGTGCGCGCCTCAGCCCGGAGATATAGACAACAACTGCTTCGTCAATCTCAAAGATGCGGTTCTGGCTTTACAGATCACGGCAGGAATCCTGCTATCGGAAGTAAGCAAAGACGGCGATGCAGTCAAAGATGGGAAAATCGGCTTATCCGATGCCGGTTATATTTTGAAAAAACTGTCTGAACAAGGAAGATAAAATGAAAAAGAAAATTCGTATCGGTGCATTGATATCCGGGGGCGGAACCAATCTCCAGGCTATTATTGATGCTTGCGAGCCAGGAAAGATAGACGGTGAAATGTCCTTTGTCGGATCGGATAATCCTGATGCTAAAGGGCTGCAACGAGCCGAAAAACATGGCATTCCGACATTTACGACCGATTATGCCGCTATTATCCGGAGCGTCAAACAATCTCCGGAAAAAGTCGTACTTCCGCAGGATTTCAACATTGATGAGCTTTTTTCAAAACAATCTTTTTTTTCGCCGCATTTCGATATTGAAAAAATGAAAGTCTTTATGGTCACAAGGGTTATTGCAGAAGCAAAGATGCTCGAGCAAATGAGAGCCTATCCCTTTGACCTGCTCGTGCTGGCAGGATTCATGCGGACATTGTCTCCTTACTTCATTGACAAAGTCAACACAGACATTCCCCGCATTATGAACATTCATCCCGCTCTTCTGCCAGCATTTCCCGGCACGGACGGATATGGCGGCACCTTCCGCTACGGCTGCAAAGTCGGCGGATGTACCGTGCATTTCATTGATTATGGGGAAGATACCGGGCCCATTATCGGACAGAGAGCTTTTCCGATCTATGAAAACGATACTGTAGAGACCGTCCGGGAAAGGGGTCTGAAACTGGAATGGGAGATTTATCCTGAGTGTATTCAGCTTTTTGCACAGGGGCGTCTGAAAGTAGTTAAAATGTCATATCTGTTGGAAAACGGTAAAAAAGCAGAGAGAACCGTCGTAAAGATAGTATGACGAAACTGTGCGGTCACACTGCCGGATAAAAAATCATAACATGCTATTAATTCGGAAACAGAAACGATTTGCGTTTATTTTAAGTTTTTGGCGTTTTACAGTAAAACGGCTTTGCAAGCCGTTTTGTGTCTGTTTCAGCAGAGCGGCCTGAAAAATTGTCCGGTAGTGTGCTGTGCGGTTTATACTTGATAATGAATTGTTATCACAAAGAAAATAAATGAAACCGACAGACGAAATGATCGTTGAAAGAGCCGTAATCGAAAATGCCGGAGAAATACTTGATCTTCAAAAACTGGCATATCTGAGTGAGGCTGAAATCATTGACGATTTCACGATACCGCCTTTACATCAGACCCTTGATGAAATCCGGTCCGAGTTCGACTGTCAGATTTTTTTGAAAATCGAACTCGAAAACAAAATAGCGGGTTCAGTCAGATGTTATTTGGAAAAGGAAACCTGTCATATCGGCAAATTGATCGTTCATCCGGACTGTCAGAATTCGGGCATTGGTACGAACCTCTTGAATGCAGCCGAAAATCAATTCCCGGACGCCGAACGGTATGAATTATTTACGGGTCAGAAGAGCAAAAAAAATCTGCATCTGTACGGGAAAAACGGTTACCGGGTTTTTAAGACTAAAACCGTATCGGAAAAATTGACGTCGGTGTTTTTGGAAAAAATAAACAAGGTCGTATAATCGCTGTCAACAAACCGAGAAAGGAGGATTTATGAAAAAAGGAATTTGTATTTTTGGAGTGTTTGTACTGATGGTTTTCGGAATTACCGAGGTATGGGCTGCGCCGTCGAAGTGCGAGGAATGCCATGTCAGAGTATCTCCCCTGATGGTGAAGGATTTCAACCGGAGCAAAATGGCCGGAGAACTGACCTGTGCATCCTGTCACGGCAGCGCGCACAATAATGGAAACGATATGGAAAAAGTACAGCTTCCGACCATCAAAACCTGTCAGGAGTGCCATGAGAAACAGTCTGCACAATATCTTTCCGGCAAACATGCTCTGGGGCTGGTTTCACTGGAAGCAATGCCATATACCCATGCACAGCCCAAAGCTTTTGTGGAAGGGCAGAAAGGCTGCGGCGGATGCCACACGCTGGGACTGAGCGATGAAAAAAAACGTGAAACCGAAAGCCGCAAATACTACCGCTACGGCATGGACTGCCAGAACTGTCATACCCGTCATTCCTTTTCCAAAGCAGAAGCTTCGGAACCCCAAGCCTGTATGACCTGCCATACGGGATTTGATCATGCCCAGTGGGAAATGTGGTCAGGGTCAAAGCACGGCGTGACTTATCTTATGAACCGCACGGCTGATCCTGCAAACCGTGACCGTGCGCCCAAATGCCAGACCTGCCACATGCCGGACGGCGATCACCGGGTGTTTTCGGCATGGGGGTTTCTCGCAGTACGACTTCCTGAAGAAGATCAGGAATGGATGGGCTACCGGACTACTATTCTGAAAGGCTTGGGCGTATTGGACCCTGAAGGAAAAGCTACGCCCCGGCTCGATGTAGTCAAAGCCGGAAAAGTGGCACGGCTGACAAAAGAGGAATTCGGTGCAGAGCAGAAGCGTTTCACCGATATCTGCAAAAAATGTCATTCGCCGAATTTTGTAAACGACAACATCAGGAACGCGGAAAAGATGATCAAAGAATCCGATAAGCTTTTTGCCGAAGCCATTGAAACCGTGGCAGGACTCTACAAAGACGGCTTGATTGACAAGCGGCCCGACTATCCTGCATATCCTGATCTGCTGACTTTTTACGATGCCGGCACCAAAATCGAGCAGACCCTTTATCTCATGTTCATGGATCATCGGATGAAGGCATTTCAGGGCAGTTTCCATATCAATCCGGACTATGCCACCTGGTACGGCTATGCAAATCTGAAAAAAGATGTGGTGGAGATCAAAGATTCGGCGAAAAAGATGAGGAGTGAAAAAGAAAAAAGCAAAACATCCGAGCCGGAAAAAGAGGCGGTCAAACCCCGATGAGGCTTTATTCAGAGCGGGTTTGAAACCCGCTCTGCGAAAGGAAACTGCTATGAGTATTCCGGGAAATCTGCTGACCACCGCAATGGCGGTGATGCCCATACGTGTTAAGCTAAGAAGCTGTTTTAAAAATACCATTTTGAGAAAAAATATGCTGTCAGTACATATCCGACAATAAAATACAAAGGAGATATTGTAATGAAACCGTCGAAAATATATCCGACAGATCTGACAGATTCTCAGTATAAACTGATCAGCGGATTTCTTCCGCAGGCGAAAAGCGGACCCGGTAAAAAAGGCAGACCCGCAAGTGATATCCGGACAGTGATAAACGGAATTTTATGTGTAAATAAAACAGGTTGCCGGCGGAGAATGCTTCCGGGGGATTTCGGTCATCGGAACACGGTTTACGGATATTTCAGCAAATGGTCAAAGGATAAAACGTGGAAGAAAATCATGAATATTCTCCGTAAAAAGGAAAGAAAACGGCAGGGACGGAAAGAGGACCCGTCGGCTGGAAGCGTTGACAGTCAAAGCGTTAAGACGGCTCTTCAGGGTGAGGATACCGGATTTGACGGAGGAAAAAAAATCAAAGGACGCAAACGGCATATACCGGCCGACACCCCCGGATTGTTACTTGTCATAATAGTAACACCGGCAGACGAAGGCGGCAGAAGCGGTCTGAAACGTCTGCTTG
>DYRK01000181.1:0-6674 GCA_020718785.1 Desulfatirhabdium butyrativorans
TATGAATATTTGTTACAAACTGAACTGCATTCATTGTTATGGATTTTGTCCCTTCCCTACTCACTTTTTACCCTCGTTCCCAAGCCCCGGCTTGGGAACTCACTTCTTTTTTCTCTTTTTTACGGAAAAGCCGAATGTCCCGACCTGCCTGCCGAGTTCGAAATATCTGCCGTGCGAATAGGCGATCAGATCTGCCTGAGACAGCCTGAAAACATTGTCTTTTTCGCTTAAATAGGCGGACTCGGCATGAACGGCAAGCACTTCCGAGATGAACATGTCGTGGCTTCCGAGCGGAAGGATATCTTTTACGGCGCACTCTATGTTCAGGGGAGATTCCTCAATCAAAGGAGCCTTTACCTTCGAAGCTTTTACCGGCGTCAGCCCTGTTTCTTTGAATTTGTCAAATTCTCTGCCGGATTTTACGCCGCACCAGTCTGTGATGTATGCCAGTTTCCGGGTGGTCAGATTGATTACAAACTCCCTGTTTTTTTTGATGATCTGATATGAATGCCGGATCGGCCGCACGGAAATATAACACATCGGCGGATCCGAAGACAGGGTTCCTGTCCATGAAATTGTAATGATATTATACTCTTCCGGGACAGAACCGCAACTGACCATCACCGCGGGAACCGGATAGATCATTGTTCCGGGTTTCCATAAGATTTTTGCCATCGCCTTTATCCGCTCCGATAACCGTAGGAGTTCACAGTTGCACGATTTTAACCGCTGATTCACGCTGATAAACGCCAATTAATAAGAAAAATAAATTCAAGTGCGTAAGTCCTAAACCGGGGAAATTCATTTCAGAGATATTCTTCGGTCGTCTTTATACCATATTATAATCAGGGGTCAAGAAATTTTGCACAGCAATATCTGCGGAAACATCCGGAACCTGTAAAGCGGGTTTGCCTATTTTTAGCCGGGCCGCTTTACTTCAAAGTTAGAATTGCTGGTTTTTGCGCCCCTGCAAAGGCAAATATCCGGCTGTTTTTCGCCGATCTCAAAAAACATTATCTTACTCAAGTTCATCGAAAATGCCCCCCGGCCGTCCCCCGTCACGGAAAGCCGGGGCTTGGGAACGAGAAAAAATGCCCCCCGGCCGCTCCCGGCGGATTGGCAGATCCGCCGAAAATGCCTGAGATTTGTCAATCCCAAGCGAGCATTTCGGGAAAGCTTTCTCTCGTTCCCACGTTGCAACGCGGGAACAAGAGGGCATTATTGCCCTGTTCAAATACTCTCTCCACCCCATTGCCACGGTTACAGATTTATGAGACATAAGACCAAAAACAGGCGTGTTCGGCTGACAGCCGGAAACTCAAAATTTTGTAAGTATCAACGAAAGGAGAAAAATGAATAAGTTTTATAAGTCTATGGTCCGGATACGGATGATGGTTGCAGTAGCGGGAATCATGCTGTCGGCTATGTCGGCTGTTGCCGAAGAGCAGGTAATCGCCACACTGCATTCGTTCAACGGTGATATTATGATGAAAAGTTCGGGAGCATGGGGAACGGCGCCGCAAAACGGGATGCCGCTTTACAACGGGGACAAAATTGTTACCGCGGCAGGCAGCAGTGCCAGAATCTGTTTTCATGACGGGTCGGTTTTGAATATTCTGTCTGACTCCAATGTTTATCTCTCTGAACCGGCTTCTGACGCTGCTGTGAAAGAACGGGAGATCAAACTGTCTCAGGGGAAGGTGGTCTTCAGCAGCAGCCAGGATTCTGCGACAGAAACTACATTGGTTTCGCCTAAGGCTACGGTTGTTGCCTCGGCAGGTTCTGAAACTCACTTCGGAGCAGACGGAGAACTTGCCTTTACAACGGAATCTCCCGGAAAAAGCAGCGGCAGTGACATCAGCCGCCCGGTGTCGGATGGACTGAAATACAAGAGAATTCCCGAATCCGAGCGTATCCGGCAGGCATATATCGAATCGGTAAAACAACTCCTGACAGGTATGGATGAGAGTAAAAATTGAGAAGTCAAAGGTGCAGAGAAATATCAGGATGAGGTAATAATCGGAATAATAAAATCTGTCAAGGCTGTCGGCTTTCAAAGCGGGACATTTGCGGTAACATGGTGATCACCCGTATCAAGTGCATCATAATATCAAAAGTGTTCCGTTTTTTATTTTACTGATACAGCATGGAAACGAGGCACAGGTGGAAGAATGCTCCTCTCGAATACTCCTTCCACCCCATTGACTCATTACTGCATTTATGAGATAACCATATTAAAAGTTATTTCGACGTTGTATCGGATACAACGGAAAGGGGGAAAACATGTATAATTTCAGTGTCAAAATGTTGCTGAGGACAGTACTCATAACAGCCCTTGCATTGCTGTTTACGAGTCCGGCGCTGAGCGAGGACAAAGGAATCGCCACGCTGTATTCCTTTGACGGGGATGTGAGCATAAAAAGCGGTGCTGTGTGGGGCGTGCCTCCGCAGAACGGGATGGCGATTTATCACGGAGACAAATTTATTACCGGGGCAGACAGCATCATCCGTATTCGTTTTCATGACGGCTCATTGCTGGATATTCTTCCCAACTCGAATGTCCGTGTTGCCGAAATCGTGGGTGATGAGGGGCTTAGTTCCAGGAAAGATACGAAAAAAAGAGAAATCCGGGTATTTCTGGGGACAGTGCTGTATAAAAGCAGCCCTGATTCCATAATAAAAACCAAGCTGGTTTCTCCCAAATCCGCGGCTATCGTACCGAGCGGCTCCGAGAACCGGTTCGGGACAGACGGAACGCTTGCGTTTATAAATCGGAGTAAGAAAGACGGCGAAATGCTCGGAAACATCACCGAAGGCAAAGTTCCGGAAACAACGGTTCAGCAGGCAAAAAACGATGGGAATTATCAGTCATCTCTCCGGGCAGGACTTAGCCGTCAGGCTTATCTTAAGGCAGTCAGACAATTGATGACGGCCGGGCCGGGTAATGAAATTCTGCTTGCCTCAAACAGCGATTCGGTGAACGCGATGATACTGGCCGGAGTGGCTGCCTCGGAAGAGCAGAAGAAAACAGCAGATGAGGTTCTGATACTTGGGGCAAAGTATTCTATCGCAAACAATGAAAATCTGCTGATAGAAAACAAGTCGTTAAGAGAGAACCCCGATGAGGAAGTAAGCAAGAGAGCTGAAAAAGGAATACGTTCCACTCAGGAAGCCGTCGGAAAAGGGAATCAGGCATTGCAGGCAGCCATACAGACGGCTGAAAAGATTGAACAGCTTGCAAAAACTGCACTGACAGGCGGTCCGGAACAGGTCAGGGAAGCTTTCAAAATGTTGCAGCCGGTTCTTCACAATATGATAGAGGAGCAAAAAGAGGTCAATGCTGTGGCTATGGGTAAGGGAAGAGTCGCGGATGTTGTGACAGCAGGAATCGTCGGAGATGTCAGAAAGATTGAAGAAAAAGAGATGAAAGAATCCAAAGAGGAGATCGGTTCGGAAGTGGGTGACGGTGTGGTTACCGAGGCATTGGTGAAGCAGAAACTCGATGAAAAAGAAAAGGATAAAGAAAAGGACAAGGATAAAAAGGATAAGGATAAAGATAAAAAGGATAAAAAGGATAAAGATGAGGATAACAAGTCGGGAGAAGATAATGATCCTGCTCCCGGAGGAGACGACGATGCTTCCGGGACCAACGATATTCCCGGCTTCGGCGATATTCCGGGTCCCGCAGATGAATGGAAGCCGGATATTGACAATAAACCCAAACCTTACGGGCAGTAAGCATGTAGGGGACACGCCGCCGGCGTGCCCCTGCACATTCGGTGATTGAAATCTGCAAAGCCTGCTTTGTATGAAAGGATTTTGCAGCTTGCAAAGCAGGCTTTGGAGTCTTCAATCACGCAGGGGCAAGTCGCCGACATGCCCTTGCCGAGAACAATTTATCAAGGAGTAATAAAATGACAATGAAACATAAAGTTTTTTCAAGAAAAATAGGACTTTTGGCAATAGGACTGCTTCTGTGTTCCGGAATTTCTCTCGGCTTTGCCGGAAATATCCGTCTGGGGAAACTGAGGGTGGAACCTGAGATCGGCTATAAACTGGAATATAACGACAATGTCGCTTTGGTCAATACGGAGGAGCAGACGGATTATATCCACACGATTACTCCCGGTATTCTTCTGAAATATGAGGGTTCGACTCCCGGCAATTTCATTGCTGCCGGATATAAAACAGATATCGTTGTTTATAACGACTTTGATGAAAACAATTATGAGGCGCACAAGCCCTTTTTCTCTCTGGGTTTCAAATCTCCTATGGGGTTTTATCTGAGAGCTGCTGACAGCTATATCAAAACGGCTGATCCTTACGGTGCAAGCAACCAGTACGGCGAAGGCAGAAAAACCCGGCGATGGAACAATACTTTTGACTTTGCGCTGGGATATGAATTCGGCGGGAAATATGGCATAGAAGGGAGCTATCGGAATTTTCTCCTGAGATATGACGGTGAAGAAGATGAATGGCAGAACAGAAGAGATCATTGGTATGCCTTTGATCTTTTTTATAAACTTGCCGAAAAAACTTCTGTATTCGGCGAATACCGTCACACTCAGGGAGAATACGATGAACAGAACAACGGGGTTTCAGGGTGGACAGACGCGACATCGCAGGATTATACTCTTGACGATTATTTTATCGGAGTCCGCTTTGATCCCGGAGCAAAACTGAGAGGTGAAATAAAAATAGGATACGGCAGAAAGAATTTTGAAAACGAACTTGACAAGTCCGGATGTCAGTATGTGAATCAGACTTCATGGGTGGCTGAAACCGAAGTGAGATACACGCCCACAGAGCGCACTGCCTTGTCCTGGAAGCTGAAAAGAAGCATCGAAGGGTCGCCGAGTGAGTCGTCATCCTCATATTTGAACACACTCATGGGATTGGATATTAAACATTCGCTCACAAAACAGTTTTCTCTCGGCGCGGGTATTGACTGGAACCGCAATGATTATTCCGATGAAAACCTTGCGGGCGCGCCGAAAAGATATTTCAGCATTTATACGGCAAGAACCGGTTTTGAGTGGCAGATCCGGCAATGGTTTACCGGAGGAATGGAATATATGTATAAAAGCAAGAGTGCAAATAACAGTTACTATGACGGCGAAACTTATGACAACAATGTCTTTTCACTGAGTCTGAATGCCGTTTTCTGATCAGCGGTCATAGCGGTTATATTGCAGGGGTGGGCGGAGCGAAGCGAAACCCACCTTTTCTGTTTATCGGCTGATTCAATAACATACTGATTCCATAAGATACGGTGGGTTTCGTTTTTTTAATTTTTTCTGACGAAAAAATTAAAAAAACGAAACCCACCCTACGTGATGCCAGTTTTACAGTAAAACGGCTTTGCAAGCCGTTTTCGGAAGCAGAATATTTCCACCCCCCAATACTATCTCCACCCTATTGACTTTGTTCCCTCTTTTGTGCAATAAAGTAAATCAAAAATGAAGATCAATCAAATCCTTTGTCACCATTCAGTATTTCAGAGGATGTTTATATAAAGATAATTATTGTCCGACGGTTCGGGGGGGTGTTGAAATGAGATTATTACAGTATGGTATTTTGGTTATGGTTATGGTTTTTTTTGTCAGCGGATGCCTCATAGGAGATATCAGAGACGATATAGTTATAATATCTGATAGCCCTGTTCCTGAAGGGCTTAAAAAACCGGAGCTTGATAAAATCAATGAGATAAAGTCCGCATCCGAAGGAAAAGATGATAATCTGAAGAATGTGATTCAGGCAACAGGCAATTATACAATCATTGAATATCTTTCGCGTAATCCTGAAGCCAACAATCCGAAATCTATGGATTTCAGTGTGGGCGGATATGATGTGATTGACATTACCGTATATGAGGAGCCGGATCTTTCGCGGGAAAACGTGCGTATCAGCGCGGACGGATACATTTCTTTTCCTCTGGTGGGTCGGGTAAAGGTGGACGGGCTGACCACTTCCGGAATAGAATCTCTTCTGTCCGAGATGCTGGCTCAGGGTGAGTACCTTCTGAACGCCCATGTTTCGGTCACAGTAAAAGAATTCAGGAGCAAACAGTTCATGGTTCTGGGTTCTGTAAAAAGTCCGGGTTCCTATCCGCTTCAGGCAAAAGAAAGAGTTTTAGATGCCATTTCCAAAGCCGGGGGGATAGATTTCGATCAGGGCGGCAAAGAGGCGATGATTATACGCACTGAGAATTCCGTTCCCAAGCCGGAGCGTGGGAACAAGGGGGACAAAACCGTCACAGAGAATAAGAAGGCGGACGAGGACGAGAAGATCGTTATCCGTATTGAACTGAATTCTCTGCTCAAAGGCGGGGATCAGATATCAAACATTCTTCTTGCCGATAAGGATCTGATCTATATTCCCAGAGCAGAGAGCTTTTATATTATCGGGCAGGTACAGAAACCCGGTTCTTATCCGTATATGGAAAAAGAAATCACTCTGGTGGAAGCCATCACAAAAGCCGGAGGATTTACTCCGATCGCTGCCCGAAACAGGACCCGCATTGTCCGTGTTGAAGACGGTGTGGAAAAAATCATCGTGGTGAAGGTGGATGCCATTATCGAATCGGGACAGAAAGGGAAAGATGTTCTTCTCCGGCCCGGGGATGTGATTGTGGTTCCGGAGGGCTTTTTTTAGTGAGAAGTGGGAAGTGAGAA
>DYRK01000181.1:6774-10038 GCA_020718785.1 Desulfatirhabdium butyrativorans
AGTGGGGAGTGGGGAGTGATTTTTCAATTCTCAATTCTCACTTCTCAATTCTCACTTGATACAGGAGGATAAAATGGAACTGATCAAAGAACAGGAAATTGATATTAGAAAGTATTATCGTATTATGAGGAAGCGGGCATGGATTATTTTTGCTCTGTTTTCGCTGGTACTGTTTGCCGCCGCGGTTCATACATTCAGTGCTACGCCGCTTTATCAGGCAGCAGCTCAGATTGTCATTGAAAAAGAAAATCCGAATGTGATGTCCATACAGGAAGTTTTGGCTGTGGATTCCACGGGAACCGATTATTATCAGACCCAGTATCAGATTATCACAAGCCGGACAGTGGCGCGTAAGGTGATCGCCAAATTGAACCTGCAAACAAACCCGGAGTTTTGCGCCGCGCCCGGAGATGACAGTTTTGTCTCAAATATCAAAAATTGGTTTGCCGAAACTAAGAGATTCTGGAAGGAAAAGTTTCTGTCCCTTATAAATACAGGAAAGCCTGAAAACAAAGGCGAAAAAGACGAAGATGCCGATGCCTGGTTAGTCAATGCTCTGCTCGGACGGATTAAAGTCGAACCTGTCCGAAACAGCCGGATAGTCAATGTCCGTGTCGAAGCAAAAGACCCGGCTCTCGCGGCTAAAATAGCCAATGCAGTTGTTCAGGCATACATTGACCAGAATCTTGAAACCAAGCTTACGGCTGCCAAAGATGCTGTAAAATGGCTGACAGATCAGATGGATGAGGAACGGAAAAAAGTAGAAATATCTGAAAATGCACTTCTGAACTACAAGGAAACACAGGGTATTATCACCAATTTTTCCAACGACGCAGAAAATATCACCGCGGAAAAATTGGCAAAACTCAATGCTCAGGTCGTAGAAGCCGAATCACAGCGCGTGGAATCCGAGACCCGGTACCGGCAGGCGCTGGCAGCACAGAATTCTCCGGATATGCTGGATTCGATTTCTCAGGTACTGAACAATCCGCTGGTTCAGGATATCAAAAAAATGGAAGTGGAACTCTATAACCGCATGTCAGAGCTTTCCAAAAAATACGGAGCTAAACATCCCCAGATTACGGCAATCACATCGGAACTGGCGACTTTGCAGGAGCGGAAAATGGGCGAGGCAAAGCGGGTTGTGAGTTCGCTGAGGAATGAATACAATCTTGCTCTTGCCAGAGAACAGTCCCTGAAACAGGCTCTGAGCCGGCAGAAAACCGAAAGCCTTGACATGAACAAGAAGGCTATACGGTACGGAGTGCTTCAGCGGGATGCGGAAAGCTCCAGAAATATGTATGAACTGCTTGTCAAACGGTTCAAAGAAGCCTCTCTGACAGAGGAAATGAAGACCGGCAATATCCGGATCATTGACAGAGCCGAAGTTCCCAAATCGCCGGTCAGTCCCAACAAAACCCGGAATCTCCTGCTGGGCGCGGTGCTGGGGTTTATGGCCGGCATCGGGATGACATTCCTGCTGGAGTATTTCGACAATACCTTCAAATTTCCGGAGGAAATCAAGAATCATCTCGATATTCCTTATCTGGGTCCTGTGCCTGTCTTTGACACTGAAGAGGGAGCGGAAGGGGCTCCCGGTGACCTGATAACGGTCAAGGATACCAAAGCCATGGCAAGCGAGTCTTTCCGGGGAATCCGGACAGGGATTCTCTTTTCTTCAGTGGACACACCGCCCAAGGTGATTCTGGTTACCAGCGCGGCTCCTTCCGAGGGAAAGACAATATGTATCGCAAACTTGGCTGTGACTATGGCTCAGGACGGTTCCAAAGTGATCATCCTTGACTGCGATATGAGACGTCCCCGGGTTCACCATGTTTTCAAGCTCCCTAAGGACAAAGGCATGTCGGGCCTGATTGCCGGAGAAAATAAACTGGATGAAGTGATTTTTTCCACGGGTATCGAAAATCTGGATGTTATTCCCAGCGGTCCGGTACCGCCCAACCCTGCGGAAATTGTCGGGTCCAAGAAAATGACAGAACTGCTTGAGGAATTGAAAACACGATATGACAAGATTCTGATTGATTCGCCCCCGGTCACGGCTGTCACGGATTCTCTGCTTCTCGCCCGCTTGTCCGACGGGGTAGTGCTTATCATCAAGACCGGTTTGACACCCCGTCAGATGGTGAAAAACGCTTTGGAACAGATTGAAAGTGTCAAGGCCAAGGTACTGGGCGCGGTACTCAACGCGATAAAAGCAGATAAGGACAGCTATTATTACTATCAGTATTATTACTATTACTACGGCGAAGGCGAGGCAAGAAAGAAGAAACGCCGCAATAAAAAGAAAAGTAGCGGAGTATATGGCCGGAAGGCTGAAATCACTTCCTCCGGATCGCAATTGTAATTGAGGTGAGAGGTGAGAGGTACGGGGTGAGAGGTGAGAGGTGAGGAAAAATGATGCCTCTGACCTCTGACCTCTGACCCCTGACCCCTAACCTCTTACCTTACTCCCCCGAGATAATTTCCATCCATGACGCCGGAAATAACCGGAAGAGCCGCCATATCCGGCGGCTCGAATCCCAAGACTGCTTGCAGAAACGCCGTCACAATCCTGTACGTCGCCCCCCAGATCAGTTCATATTCTCCCTGATGCGGATAGCGAAAGCAGGGAAAATCCTGTGCTTTCCTACGGAATTTTTCTTCAAGACCGGGAGCGAACCGCAGCCTGTAACGGGCATAACAATCAGGGCGGATCAGGGCACTCAAAGGAATATGAATCACTTTTTCGACCTCCCAGTTCGGTCTGAACCGCTTTTGTTTATGTACCCATGCTGCAAACGGATAAATGACCCGTCTGAACATCTGCAATTGCTGAGGAGCCAGAGGACCCAGAAAACGGACTCCGAAAGGATTCAGACGCATTTCCTCAAAGCTTTCCCTGAGAGCGGTTGCCAAGAGAACCGCCAGACTGCGGGCTTCTGCCGGATATTGCTTCTGCCATAGTGACTGCCCGCGAGTCAGAGGACATCCCGGCAAAGTCAGAAGTTTTCCGATAAATGAATCTGTACGGGGAGATATGCTTCCTCCGGGACAGCAGATATCTCCGGGCTGCCTGACTTTCCGGGACCGCTTGTTCAGAATCAGGCAGGGTCCGCTTTCATCTCTCTGAGGAGCGATCAGCAGCAGCACAGCGGTGGGAACCGGCGAATTCTCTCTGTTCAGCGAGACAAAATGCTCATGCCCTGTATTTTCCCACAGGGCATCTGAAATATGTCTGATCCACTCGGAGGAATCGTTTGACAA
>DYRK01000182.1 GCA_020718785.1 Desulfatirhabdium butyrativorans
ATTTTAAATAAGTTGGGTTTCGTTCCTCAACCCAACCTACATACTGGACTGATTTCCCGCAGTTCTGTAATCAATCCTCCGACCTTTTCCTCGTTCCCAAGCCCCCGCTTGGGAACGCATCTGCGCCCGGAGCCCCGGCTTCGGTCGTCTCCCGTCACGGGAAGCCGGGGCTTCCCCGGCAAGTCCAGTCCACAGTCCAGTAGGTTGGGTTGAGGAACGAAACCCAACACCGGCGAATCGCTAATTTTAAATAAGTTGGGTTTCGTTCCTCAACCCAACCTACATACTTTCCGCTTCAGCCAATGGTACAGATTCAATTCCAGACAAGTGCGTTCCCAAGCCCCCGCTTGGGAACGAGAAAAAAAAATCCGAATCGGTCTGCGATACCCTAATGCTCGCTTGGGATTAACAAATCCCAAGCAATTCCCGGCGGATTTGTCAATCCGCCGGGAGCGGTCAGGAGGCATTTCCAATCTGCTGACAGTATTTCCGAGACCTAATTTTTTGTTTTTTCCGACAGCCGGTTATATTTCTTCAGCACCTCCCTGAGCCGGTCATGAGGGATAGCGTGGAAAGTCATTCCATTCATTCCCGTCATGGATTCTGCCGCGATCAAGGCATTTATAATTGCTTCTTCCGTTGCCTCGATTGTTGCAGAGAAAACAGGATCAATCGCTTCGTGAGGTATAAAGTCAAAGCTTGCGATGCCCGGCTTTGAAAAATCAGGCGACACGGTATTGGCTGTTGAAAAAGCGATAATAATATCACCCGATGTGTCATTGGCAATGCTTCCGTTGCGCGCAAGCCCCATTGACGCACGTTTTGCAACCCGTTTCAGTTGAAAAGGCAGAAGCGGGGCATCTGTGGCAACAACTACGACGATTGAGCCGTCACGTTTTGTCTTCTCTCCTTCGGAGGGCATCATATCTGTTATTTCTTTTCCGACCGGAACGCCTGCAATCCTGAGCTGATGCCGCCATCCGTAGTTCGCCTGAACCAGAACTCCCACAGTAAAAATACCTGTTTCCGTGCTGACAGCCCTTGACGAAGTTCCGATACCTGCTTTGAACTCATAAGCTGTCATTCCGGTTCCTCCGCCGACATTGCCCTCGGCAACAGGTCCGCCTTTTGCGCTGTCCAATGCGCTGAAAACATGCGCTTTTTTAATATGAAATCCGTAAATATCATTCAGTTCCCCGTCCCATGTTTCCGCGACCATCGGGAGACTTCTCGACAGCAGCAGCATCGGGTCAGGCGCTGTTTCTCTGTACCATTCTATGACTGCATCTCTGACCAGACCCAAGCTGAGGGTGTTCGTAATCGCTATGGGACCGAACAGGACTCCGAATTCATCAACAAAATGAGAGCCGGTAAGTTCTCCTGCGCCGTTGAGAACGAAGCGGGCGGCTGCAACGCCTTTATATGATTCTTTGCCCAGCGGGAAAACAGCAGTCAGTCCGGTACGGACCGGACCCCGGTCTGTCTTTGAAGTACCTTTTTCCTCAATAAGCGTAGTATGACCGACTTCCACTCCCGGAACATCGGTGATGGCATTCAGCGGACCCGGAGAACCTTCAAAGGGAATTCCCAGATCACGGGACCGTGGCTTGGTTTCTCCGCATACTATATTCGGAAAAACGGTCAGACAGATACATAACGGTATTGCCATTCTGAAACAATTATTCTTTTTTACCGAAACCCGATTAAACATCATTTTATCTCCTTTTCTTAAAATCATTTTAAATCAAGGAGTTCCGTCGCAGGACTCGGCTGCCAGTCATCAAAAGACAGCGGGATTGCATCCCGTCCCTCAAAGACAAAACGGCTCAGATTTTCGCCGGATCGCTGCCGACACGGCGTAACTGCCCACTTTGCCGCATCAAGAAAACCTCCGGGCATGAGGGTCAGACCGCCGCTGATATTCGTATCCGGGGCTTTGATGCTCACATTGCCGCCGATCCCGAGCCGCGAGGAAGCGCTGACCACGCTGTCAGCGGATCGGAGAAAGTTTTCCGCGGCAATGTCAATATTGCCGCCGCGTCCCTCGTCAGCCTGAGCTTTGATCTCCCCCTTGTTCGTCACTATGAACTGAGGATTTTCAACGCTGATGTTGCCGCCGTCTCCGACGCCGCTCTGCACGCTGGTTATGACGGCTCCCTGATCCGACAGATAAATCATCTCTCCGGCATGGATGCTGATATTGCCGCCGCCGGCATTCACAGCAGAAGTGCTGACGGCTCCGCTGTCGTCAATCGTTATTGTCTTTGCGGTAACATCTATATTGCCTGCCTGCCCGGAATATGGTTCCGAACTGTTTGAAGCGCCGCTGATGCCGCTGCGGTATAAAATTCCGTTGTTGTGCCATCCGGAAATATTGATGGTCTCCGCGACCACTTCCATGCTGCCGGCGTCGCCGCCTCCGAAAGTCATAGCGGAAATCCCTGCGCCGCCATTCAAAACAATATGTCCGGCTTCGACGTAAACATTGCTTCCCTGTCCGCCCTCCGCACTCATATCCGCAGAGACAGGACCGATAAAGCTCACATAAGGAATTTCCGGAAAACCCAATAACTGAAAAGGCCGTTTTGCCGCGCCGGAAAGAGTCAGCGTATCAGAAACTCTTACGGTCATTTCGTCGGCATTGCCGTACAAAGTCGTAGCGGTAGTAATCATTCCGCCGTTTTCAAGCGTCATCTGAAGGGCTTCCACATCAATCCGACCCGCTTCGCCTGTTCCTATGGTGATACTGCATATCGCTGACGGAATTCCTGCCAGTTCCGCCTCATTTTCAATTCGGATAGTATCTGCCCGAACGGAAACAGAGCCGCCGGCTGAGTACATGGTGCTGGCATTGATCTGTCCGCCTTTGTCCAGCAAAATATTCCGGGCAGTCACATCTATGTCGCCGCTGTCGCCGCCTGCAAAACCGAATGTATTGACGCCGCCGATAACGGGCATTGATTCGCGACTCAGCGGAATCACACCGGCAGCCTGAAAGTCGCCGTCAACCCGCAAAGTGACATTGCCGGATTTGCCCTGACTGAAACTGCGTGTACGGATTTCCGCCGCATCCCGCAAAGCGATATTGCCCGCGTCAATGTAAATATCTCCGCTTGCGCCGATGTCGCCCTGTCCCGCAGTCATGGTGCTGATATGACTGGCGCCGAGCAGACTGAAGCCGAATTCGACGCCCAAAGGTCTGTCCAATCTCGTCGCGGTCAGATTTTCATCCACATCCAGACGGATATCGCTTCCGCGCCCCGCTCCGTAAGTGTTGGCAATGATGTCGGAATCCTGCATGGACAGATTATCCGCCTGAATGTCAATCCCCTGTCCGTCCGTATCGCCGAAGGTATGACTGCTGATCCGGCTGTCATTCATCTCCAGACTGTCAGCGCGAATGCTGATCTGCCCGCCGGACAGACCGCCGGCGTCAACACCGGAGTTTTTCAGACTCACCGCGCCTTTTGCATCCAAAAGAATCTGACCGCCGGGCGCAAGAAACTGATGGGTGAATGCCGGATGACCGGCTTCGTCATAAGTCGGCGTCTGACTGTTGCCCAGATTCAGATCGCCGCCTGTCAGCGACAAAGTTTTGCCCGGCAATACGGCCAGTTGGCTGTCTGTCGCCTGAATCGGAGCCGGCGTATCGGTCAGAAATCCGAAACTCTCAACCGGCGCAACGGTCAGAATGCTGTCGCCGGGATTTCGGGCGTCAAAGCGTCCCCCTTCGCCCAAAAGCAGATAATCGGCAGTGCTGACATGAAACGAGCCTTGCAAATCAAGAGAGGCATTCGGACCGAACATTACTCCGGCAGGATTCAGGAAATACAGATCGGCATTCGGAATTGCCGAGGCAAGCCTGCCGTCAATCCATGAGGCGTTTCCGCCGGTCACACGGGAGATGATGTTCTGCACGGAATCGGGTCCGGTGAAGGTTGCCGATTCGCCCTGATGGATGTTGAACTGCCGGAAACTGTGAAACAGATTTGCGCCTGCCCGTTTTCCGAATTCTGCTTTGATTTCGTAATCCGGTCCCGGCAGATCAGGTTTACCGGCAGTTCCGATTGTGCCGTCAAGCTGTATGCCCTGCAGGTGAGTTCCGTCAGCATAAAGCCGGGTGGCAAAGAGTATCAGAAAAGAAAAAATGACAAAAAATTTCAGAATGTTTTTCATTAGTTTTCCCCTATAGTTACGGTTGACAGTGACAGTATTCGGCATAATTACAACGGATACGCTGACAAGTCAACGCATTAAGCGAGCGACCTTAAAGACTTATAATTTTTTTACGGCAGAACAACAATACCCTGCTGTGTGGCGGTTTCCAGATCAATCCGGTCATAGCCCACGCCCAGACTTGCAACAATGCGGCACCGCGAAAGCGACCGAAGCACCCGGCACGTCCAGGGCTGAACAGGGCCGGAGCATATCACTGCATCGGCATCCGCGGCATTGCTTATAATTTCATCTTCTGTCCGTCCCGGCGCATTCACCAGAGAGGCATCCGAAGAAATCAGCAGTTTTTCTCCGAAATCCACGCCCGGAATATGAATGGTATTGACTACCTTGAATTTCATAGCACGGTCCTTTCCTCATATCTTTATGACTTACACACTTGAATTTGATTAATTGGCGTTTATCAGCGTCCATCAGCGGTTAAAAATCATACAACTGCGTAACTCCTGATCTTATACATTATCTCTGAACTGACTGACATTACTCCTGATTCCCCGGCACCGGATCGGCAATCTGACTATATTTTCCTTCACGCTTCATG
Source organism: Desulfatirhabdium butyrativorans (assembly GCA_020718785.1). Taxonomy (GTDB): domain Bacteria; phylum Desulfobacterota; class Desulfobacteria; order Desulfobacterales; family DYRK01; genus DYRK01. Next base: position 4,778 of record DYRK01000182.1, read on the forward strand.
TCTTTCAGGCTCGCTGCGATTTTCGGCACAAGATTCTCATGCTTTTTATGGAGATAGAGAAACATCTCTTTTTTTGCCAGCGGAGGAGATAGCACACGAATGTCTTTGATCCTTTGTTCCATGATATGGTTCAGCCCTTCAGCTTTGCCGATCACCGCAATATCAATCCGGTCTTTTTTCAGAAGATTGAAAAGGTTTTCAGTATTCCCCGCAATATCAAGCGATTGGGTTCCGACAATATTAGCCTCCAGAATTTTCCATCCCCTGATGAATCCGATTCTGTAGGGTTTCAGACTTTCCCATCTGTCTGTCCGAATCGCCGCATTTTTGGAAAATCCGACAAATTCCATATCCAAAAATTTTTCAGGAACCTGAATCAGATCAGTGTATTGTGTTTCCAATCCCGCGACTCTGGGACCGTCACCGTCATTCATACCGGAGTTAGCCTGCTGAATCGCTCTTTCCGCAGGCAGGAACTGCACAGATACCTTTAAGCCGTTTCTGCTGAAAACTTCCTTCATCAGCGACTCAAACACGGTGCGGACCGGTCCGTCAAAAGCAGTGTTGAGTATCAGCGTCTCAGTCTGCGCCCAAACCGGTTTTACAGCCATGAGCAGGATAATAAAGAACAGTTCTTTCCATTTCATAATATTGCCTCCTGTCCGGTTAATATAAAAACCGTCTGTTACAATTTTGTCAGAAATTCGGATAAGGCTCTCAGAAGTCTCTCAGACCGAAATTCGAAAGCTACCATAAACACTATGGAAAGGCAAGTGAAATCAAAATTAAGACAACTGTTCGGACGAAAAAAAGCAGAGACTCTGAAAAAAACACTTGACATCCGAAATTCAATCGTATAGAGAGCAGTCAGATGATGTCAGGAAATCAATGAGAGGACAAATTCGGTGACAAAGATTTTCACAGGCAATTTTTTGTATTTTCGGTATTATTACTTCTTTACCGGAGGTCTGCCTGTGGTTCGCTGAATTCCGACATTATAAAAAAAAGCGACCTGAGCCGTGGGCAGACCTTGACGCCCACGGCTTTTTTTATGCAAAAAAAGGCTGTGGAGACAGATTCTTCACAGCCTTTTTTATTTAAGAACTCACGTTACGCACCTGTCATTCCTGCGGAAGCAGGAATCCGTTGCGTCCTTTATGAAAATACGGATTCCCGCTTTCGCGGGAATGACAGCGGAAGATGACAGCCGCCTGATTTTACATTCGGCTGCGTAACATCAGTTAGAAAAAAGGAGAATGTGTTATGACGATCTTAGGCAAACAAATCCGCATGGAACGCATTATGAACCGCAACACCGGCAAAACCGTTATCGTACCCATGGATCACGGTATTTCCGTCGGTCCCATTGCCGGACTGATAAGTATGAAAGACGCTATACAGAGTGTGGCCGAAGGCGGCGCGAATGCCATTGTGGAACACAAGGGGCTTGTGGGCGAGGGGCATCGCAGACGCGGTTCCGATATCGGTCTGATTATTCATCTTTCTGCCTCCACCAGCCTTTCACTTTATCCCAATGCCAAAACCCTTATCTGTTCTGTGGAAGAAGCAATCAAGCTCGGCGCGGATGCCGTGTCCATTCATGTCAATCTCGGAAACGGTCAGGAAAGAGAAATGCTGCATGATTTCGGCAAAGTGGTTTATGAAGCCCGCACATGGGGAATGCCGCTGCTTGCCATGATGTATCCACGGGGAGAAAAGATCGAAGACGAGTATGATGTCAAGGTAGTCAAGCACGCAGCCCGTGTCGGGTATGAAATGGGCGCGGATATCGTCAAAGTCTCCTACACCGGCTCTGTTGAATCATTCAGAGAAGTCACGGCAGGATGCGGCGTTCCGGTAGTCATTGCCGGAGGTCCGAAAATGAATTCGGACAGAGATATTCTGGAAATGGTCAAAGGTTCCGCAGACGCCGGCGGATCCGGGGCATCCATCGGACGCAATGTGTTTCAGCACAGAAATCCCACAGCAATGGTGCAGGCGATTTCAAGCATTATCCATGATGACAAAAGTGTGCAAGAGGCATTGAAAATTCTGGGATAATTTGGAAGTGAGAAATGAATAGTGAGAAGTGAGAAATGAATAGTGAATAGTGAGAAATGAAGACCGCCGTTGAAACGATTTGCGTCTGTTTTAAGCAGGGGCGTTTTACTGTAAAACGGCTTTGCAAGCCGTTTTGTGTCTGTTTCAGCAGAAGTATCTGAAAAATTGTCCGGTAGTGAAGGCTTAAATTTCTCACTTTTCAATTCTCACTTCTCACTTTTCAATTCTCACTTACGGAGGTGATTATGCGAAAAATATGGATAAAAGTGGAACCCTGGGATAAAAAAATTGTGACAACAGCCCTCGAAGGCGGCGCTGACGGTCTTATGATTCCGCCGGGATATTCGGAAAAAGTGAAAGAACTCGGAAGAATAGAGACTATTTCCGAAGAGGGCGGCGATTTGAAACTCGGCGAAGATGTTGTCTTTTTCAATATCACCAGCGGCAAAGACGAGGAGGAAATCGTCCGGCTAAGTCAGAATAAACGGGTCATCCTGCAATGCACCGACTGGACCGTCATCCCTTTGGAAAATCTCATTGCAAAGCGGGCAGATGTGATCGCTCAGGTTCAGAATCTCGAAGAGGCTCAGACTGCTTTCGGCATTCTGGAAAAAGGCGTGAGTCATATTCTGTTTCACCCCAAAGACGCGGAGGAGTTGAAAAAAGCTCTTTCGCTGCTCAGAGTCAATGAGGAAAAGACCCGTCTCGAAGCCGCAGAAATTGTGGAAATCCGTCCGGTGGGAATGGGCGACCGCGTCTGTGTGGATACCTGCACGTCCATGACTCCGGGTGAGGGAATGCTCGTCGGAAACAGCAGCAGCGCGCTGTTTCTGGTACATGCGGAGAGTATTTCCAATCCTTATGTCGCGCCTCGTCCCTTCAGAGTGAATGCCGGAGCGGTTCATGCCTACACCCGCGTTCCGGGCGGAAAGACGCGCTATCTCTCGGAGCTTGCCGCTGGGGATACAGTACTGCTTATTGATTTTGCAGGAAATACTACAACAGGAACCGTAGGGCGGGTGAAGATAGAAAAACGTCCCCTGATGCTTGTTACGGCGGCTTATGCGGGCAGGAAAATTACAACTATTCTTCAGAATGCCGAAACCATACGTCTGACTTCTCCGGATGGAAAAGCCGCGTCAGTAGTCAGCCTGAAACCCGGAGACAAAGTATTGGTGGCCTGTGAGGAATGCGGCAGGCATTTCGGTCATAAAATCGAAGAAACCATCACGGAAAAATAAGCTGCGGGAATAAGCTATGGAATCGGAAAAAATCAGATCGGAAAACAACAGCGGCGATGACTCGGATACTCGGATTGCCGAATTCCGAAACGCCATTGATGCCATTGATGAAAAGCTGCTGGGTCTCATCAATGAACGCCTTGTATTTGCATTGGAAATCGGAAAAGCCAAGGCACAGAAAGGCGCGCAGATATTGGACAGCGCAAGGGAATATCATGTTCTGGATCATGTCACGAACCTGAACAATGGTCCGATCAGCAAAAACGCTCTGCATCAGATTTTCAAACAGATCATGGCTGCCTCCCGTGAGATACAGAAGGCGCATCGGGTCTCGTATCTGGGGCCAGAGGCAACATTTTCTCATATTGCTGCCATGAATCATTTCGGGCGCACGGTCTCTTTTATTCCTCAGCCGGGCATTCCCGATGTTTTCAGCGAGGTGGAAAAAGGAACCTGTCACTACGGGGTAGTACCGATTGAAAATTCCATCGAGGGAACGGTCAACAATACGCTGGATTTGCTCTTCGAATCGGATCTGAAAATCTGTGCAGAGAAGTATCAGCCGATCTCTCATGATCTGCTTTCCGCTGACGGCGTATTGAAAGATATCCGGGTGATTTATTCGCATCTTCAGGTATTTCCCCAGTGCCGGAAATGGATACAGAAATATCTCCCGGATGCAGAACTCAGAGAAGTGAGCAGCACGGCTTCTGCCGCCCAGAAAGCCCTGAAAGAAGCCGGAACCGCAGCCATTGCCAGCAGCGAGGCTGCCCGTCTCTACGGATTAGAGACAGTAGCATCGCGGATTGAAGATGTTGCGAGGAATACTACCCGTTTTCTCATTATCGGAAAAGATGCGGTCCGCAGAACCGGCACGGACAAGACATCTCTGATATTCGTGACTTCGCATATTCCGGGCGCGCTGTATAAAGTGCTGGAGCCGATTGCCGCTTCGGGTCTGAATATGGTCAAGCTCGAATCCCGTCCCACCAAGCATGAAAACTGGAGTTATTTTTTCTTTGCGGATATCGAAGGACATATCGAGGATTCAGCGGTAAAAGAGACTGTCGAAAACATGAGAAAACTCTGTTTATATCTCAAATGCCTCGGTTCATATCCGAGAAGTGAGAAGTAAAGAGTGAGAAAAGAGAAATGATGATAAGTGCTTCCACATCGGTTTACGGCATATTCGGCGATCCGGTATCTCACAGTTTAAGCCCTGTGATGCACAATGCGGCTTTTTCTCATATCGGATATGATGCGGCTTATCTTGCCTTCAGGGTAAAAGACATCGGAGCGGCTGTTTCCGCTATAAAGGCATTGAATATCAAAGGCGTAAGTGTCACTATTCCGCATAAAGTTGCGATCATGGCTTTTCTTGACGAAGTGGATGAGATGGCGGAAAAAATCGGGGCGGTGAACACGGTAGTCAACCGGGACGGTGTTCTGACCGGTTATAACTCGGATTGGCTCGGCGCGGTAAAAGCCTTATCTGAAAAGAGCGATATCCGGGGAAAAAATATCGCGGTAATAGGCGCGGGCGGAGCTGCCCGCGCCATCGGCTTCGGCATAATATCCGAGGGCGGGAAAGTAGTCATTGTAAACCGGTCCGCAGACAAAGGCGAAAAACTCGCAGGAGATATCGGCGCGGAATTTCTTCTGCTTTCGGAATTCAAGGGAAAGCAGTATGATATTCTGATTAATACTACGCCTCTGGGTATGACGCCGAATATCGGAACTACTCCGGTTCCGAAAAACTGTCTTGCAGAAAATACCGTAGTGATGGATATTGTCTATAATCCTTTAAAGACGCGTCTCCTGAAAGAAGCGGAAGAAGCAGGCTGTACGGTCATTGACGGACTTTCCATGTTTGTCCGGCAGGGCGTGTTTCAGTTCGAACTGTGGACAGAAAAAAAGGCTCCGGTGGAGGTGATGCGGGGGGCGG
>DYRK01000183.1 GCA_020718785.1 Desulfatirhabdium butyrativorans
ACTACGAATACCTGACGGATACAAGCGAAGCCATGATAAAAATCGCTATGATCGGGCTTATGCTGCGCCGTCTCACAACTAAGACTAAATAGTTTTACTAATTTTCAAACGCCTTCTAAGATTCTCAATCGCATTGAAAATCTCAAGAGCGGTCATCGTTTTTCTTACCGTATTCATCATAATAACCTCCGGGTTTCCCCTACAATAAAATTACGTCTTCGCAGGTTGGGTTGAGGTACGAAACCCGACACATCATGAGGGCAATCCGTACATCGCATGGTCTGAACTGAACCTCTTAATCCTCGAATCTAAAATACCCAAGAACTTTTTTAAAAACTGATAAATCTTCTATAAACCGTTCTTTATCAGTCGTAAAAGTAATGATATATGCCATTTTTTTCCGTATAAGATAGACTTGCATTTGTGTAAAAGTAGCCTCGGAGAATGGGAAACTATAAATTCTTTGGAATGCATCATAACCGGCTATTTTGATTATCCCTTCATCCAAAAGCTTCAATACCTTTTGCTTCAATTGCTTCCATTAGCCCTTCTAATTGCTCATAGGCAAAATCTTCGACATTTTGTTCAGTTTCAAGTTCTTCTTTCAATACAATAATACTCGGTCCAATATTCTCTTCAGGTGCAGGACCTTGCAGGAAAACTTCTGTCATATCCTGCCAGCCTTCCGGTAATCCTATTGAAAATTCATTATGCCTTAATATTTTCATAACTGTCCTTTACAATAAAAAATATTTCTTTCAACGAGTTAATACTACAAAGAATTGTAGAAAATTATTTTAACCACCGCCATCTCCTACAAAAACATTTGAACTTCCCTCAATCAGTTTTCCTTCCCCTCCACAATGCTCAGTCTTATCATTTTTACGATGTGCAGGTTTACCATTTATAAAAACTGTATCACTTCCTTTTTTCGCAACCCATGTATTCGGTCCGCAACAAGCAGAATGAATCCCCCTATCATCTACTCTCAAAGCTGGAAGACTATTTACAAAGACATTTGAAGAACCTTGAACCGCCGGTCCCTTGACCGAATGTGTGCAAGCTGGACATCCATGGCTATCCCCTAATCGTCCTTGTGATTTTTCAGACTTGGAAACACTTTCTTTGTCTTTACAAAGACAATAGTAGCGACGAGGCTTTGTTAATATATTTTTTATCCATGCTAACCGTCCAAATACACGCAGCGCCAGATAATATCCACTTGCGGCAAAAAGACAGAATTTTTTTTGAGAACTTTCTTTACAACTACAACAAGCTTTAAACATAGCGTCACGCATCTGATCGTCACAAAATTTTCTTGTCTTAGTTCTCCGTTGATAGCATTCGTCATGTATATCACAGGCACCTGTTTTGTCCATCTTCGAAAACGGAGCACAACCAGATGGATTGTTTTTATCGAATATCCATCTGGGAATGGGAGCACTACATCCATCATAATCAAATTTTTGAAGACGTTCACATCCTTCAGGGCAGCTACAGTCCTTTCCAACTTCTTTACATTCATGACCTTCGGGACAACAGATGTTTTTATCTTGAACAAGTGTATATCCGGACGGACACTTACCGCATATAGGGGGAATTATTTTAGATGACATAAAGATTTATTTCCCTAATCGTTCTTGTGACGGTATAACAACCGATTTATGGATTAAGATGTATTTTAGAGCCTTTGATAATTATCTCTCCATCCGCCTCAATGGTCAAATCCCCTCCCACCTTCAACGTACAATTCCCGCCTATCTTTTTATCAGAATTACCTGTAATTGCTGTTAGTTCATTCAGAAGAACAGCTTTTTGGCAATTGCCTTGAATCATTTTTGTCGAGTTCCCTATAACTGTTTTCATAAAAAAACCCATCACCATATTTGTAACACTTCCTTTTACAGTTTCAATAAGATTCTTGCCGATAGAAACTGATTTGTTGTTTTCAACCACTTCATTCTTATCTTTCTGGGCATGGGTGAAAAATTCTTCTTTGTTTTTCGTATCATCAAACCGAATCTCATTCCCGGCTTTTCCCTTGAGTGTGGAAATGGTTTTCATGGTGCTGATATTTTTACTGCCCGGCAGACTATACGGCACAGTCAGGGCGTTATAAACCGTTCCCGTAATCAGAGGGCGATCCGGGTCTCCTTCTAAAAAACTGACAATCACCTCTGTACCGATACGCGGGATAAACAGGGTTCCCCATCCTTTGCCTGCCCATGTCTGCGTCACCCGCACCCAGCAGGAACTGTTTTCATCTCTTTTCCCTTCCTGATCCCAGTGAAACTGAACCTTGACGCGACCGTACTGATCGGTCCAGATTTCTTCGCCTTTTTTGCCTGCCACAATCGCAGTCTGAGTTCCGGGAATTTTCGGCTTGGAAGTTGTCCGCGGGGGACGGAACGGCACATCCGAGGGAAATGCCTCGAACAGATTGATATATTTGTCCTGATCCGCATGGACGGAGAGATTTCTCAGAACATAGCCGCGGTTCATATCATCGCGGTCATGTTCTTTCAGATCGAATTTGTATCCTGCAATACAACTGTTGCAATATTTTGATCTGATAGACTCCTCAAAGACCGAAGAACCCTGTGCAACTGCCTGTGTGCAGACAGATATACTCCCTATAAGCACAATAAAATATTTTTTGTATTTTTTTAAAAAAAACATATCACTGAAAACAGATTAGTTTCTTATCAGATTAAGGAGTTCCGCTTCTTTCTCTATCCGCATCTTCTTCAATCTATCTTTAGGAAAGCGTGGTAGTTCAATATCAGGATATTCCATGTAAAGAGATTCTGTTTCTCTCAGTATATCAATAAATTCTTTGATAACAGGAATCAATTCCTTACTATTTCCGCTATTTTTGACTCCATCATATTTTGAAATAGCAAGAGGAAGTCTTCTTCGGATACTGTCCACCCTTTGCTTCAGATTTCCGTCCACGCCTGCAGCCGGACGCGTTGTCGTAGTTGTCGTCGTTGTCGGACGAGTTGTGGTCGTTGTCACACGCGTTGTCGTAGTCGTCGGACGCATTACGGTTGTCGTTGTCAAACGTAGGGTCGTCGTAGGCTTCGGAACCGAAGTCGTAGTCGTCTGCCGTACAGTTGTCGTAGTGGTCGGCGGATTTTCAGCGTCTGTCAACCGATTTTGTACGAGGCTGATTTCTCTTTCCATGTTTCTGTCCCTGAAAACCGTCCGCGCATATTCGGCAACGGTCAGATACTGTGTGTAATTTCCGACAGCGTTGTTATATTTATTTTGATTAAAGGCTTTATCTCCCAATCCTTTATATTTTCTCATGATTTCCCGAATATTCGATTTTGCCTCGGAATTTTGAGAATCCATCCCCAATATTTCTTTGCACAGATCAAAAGCATTTTCCCTTTCCGGAGGCATAAGACGCCCCGACTTCAGGCTTCTTTTCGCTTTCTCCGACAATTGCCTTATTCTTTTTTCTTCAGGCGGGATTGTCGTAGGCGTAACAGGCAAAGTGGTTGAAGTCGTTGTCGGCGGAACAACCGCTGTCGAACTCGTTGTCGGCAATAAAATACTCGTCGTAACGATACTCGTTGATGAGGTTGAAGATGTTGCTGTCGAACTTGTCGTAGCAGCCAGCGGCGGTTTGCCTGTTCCGTATTTGCAATTAAGCTTTGTCAATTCTTCTGACAGTTTCTCTGCCTCATTCGGAGATTTGACTTCATCTGACTGCTTTTCGATTTCTTTCAGATTATTAAGCCCTTCTTCCGCTTTCTTGTGCAAAGCCAGAGAATCCGATTTTTCAGCATTTTCCTTCATCTCAACAAAACACTGATTCAACTCCGCGATACGATCTTTCAATTTCTGTTTTTCAAGCCGGAACTTCACCGGCTCTCTTATATCTTCCAATTCTTTTAAAAGATCATCTGTTTTAATCCCCTTATTTTTCAGGGGGGTTAGACGAGATTTCAACTTTTCCAATGTATTGAGCAATGTCTCCGGTTCTGAGGATTCCTGCTGAGATGCTGTCTTTTTCAGTTCCTCTTCTATTTCCCCAAGTTCTTTCAGACCATTCAAGCGGGCTTTCAATTCTTTGATCAGATTCGACAGATTCTCTGCCCGGTTTTTCACCCACTCTCTTTCTTTCAAAGGTGTCAAACGAGATTCCAGATCATCCGATTTTTTAAGGCATTCCTGTAGATTGCATCCTTTCGGCTGTTCCACATTTTTTTTCAGACTTGCCGATTCGTTTTCTATTTCCGACAATGCCTTGAAATCGTCGGATCGGGCTTCCGCAGTCTCAATTGCTTTCAGTTTCTTCTCTATGCTGTCTTTCGAAATATCGGGACAATTTTTATTTTTCAGATCATTCAGACGTTCTTTCAGTTTTTTCAGATCATCCGATGATATCTCAGAATCCGGTTTGACGCTTTGTATGCTATCCCATTCGGTACCGGCTTTCTGACAAGTCTTTTTTTTCTGCCATTCTGAAACATTAAGGCTTATACTGGCTCCGCCTCTTCTTCCTTTGCTGTCTGTCACAATGACAGAGACGGTCTGTGTTATATTTTCCTCTGTCTTGGGCAGAACATAAAAAGCCTCTGAATTTCCGCTGCTTTCAAGCCTATCCCGAAACTTCATGTCGCCGTAATCAAGAAGCCATGAAAAAGTCAAATCCTTTTGAGGGGATTCGGCTTTTATTATAATTTTATCCGGATCGGTTCCGAGAAGAATCTTCAACGTAACCGGAGGTTTTTCATCCCCCTGAGCATATCCCTTGTTCGGTATCATTAAGATACAACCGAAAACAATGATACTCAAAACAAGCAAGAGCCATTTATATCTCTGTGACATTAACCGTCATTCCTCATTTGCCGCTTTTGTCTTTCATCGAAATGCTCTTCCATAAAAGCCGAAAGATATGGCCCGTCGCAACTCAGACCCAGCTTTCTTTCCAAAACGCTTAACGCCTCCCTGAGTTCCTCCGCGCTTTGATATCTTGCCTCTCTTTTCATCTCCACACATTTCATTACAATATCATTCAACTCTGCCGGAATATCTTTTTTCAAATCTTTCAAAGGTCTTATTTCAGTCTCCAATATTGACTGGATAGCGGTGTATGTGCCGACCCCGTCAAAATTACGGACCTTTTCTCCGTTCAGCATTTCATAAAAAACAATACCGAGCGAATATAAATCTGCTCTGGCATCTACAGGCTCTTCCTTTATCTGCTTTAGCTGTTCGGGAGCAATATAGGGCAGTGTCCCTTTTATGCCTTCGACGATGGTGCCGTCAGACTTGAACATTTTTTTTGCAATTCCGAAATCGCCGATTTTAACTTCTCCGGTAAAGCGGATCATAATATTGCTCGGCTTGATATCCCGGTGAACAATCCCTTTGCTGTGGGCATAATGCAGACCGATACAGCACTGTGAAATGATAAAAACAGCCTGATCTGTCGGAATTATTTTCACTTTATCCATAATTTCGGATAAATCTTTTCCCCGGATATATTCCATTACAATAGCGTTATCTTTCTCATAATAATCCTCTAACTGAATAATATTCGGAAGTCCCTGAAGGTCTTCTGCCAGTTTGGCTTCTTGCTTGAAAAGGTCAATGTGATGCCCCTTGGCAAGATGGGGGAGCAGGATTTTCACGATAACTGTTCTTCCGTTTTTTTCGTTGACCGCCATAAATATACCCGCCATTCCGCCCTCATGGAGTTTTATTCCTACGATAGAGGGACCCAGCTTTCTGGGCGGATAATCATTCGGCAATTCTCTGATTATGCCTTTGGAATTCATCAGATAGATGATGAGCAGCATGATCGTTATGAGAAGATATCCGGAAGCGAAAATCCATCGAAGTCGCGAAAGTGACCCGTCAAGCGGATATGAATAAACGACAAGATAAGCCCTGCCGATATTTGTTCCATTGGCTGAAATATATGCGGAAAAGCTGATAAGACGTTCATTATAAGGAGAATCCTCTTTCTCTATGACAACATCGTCAATCGTATCTATATGTTTCGGCTTTTTTAAGGGCGGGGTAAATGGCCAGCGCACGAATTTCGGATCCGTATGCGCCAGAATGTTATTGTTCCCTGTGCCGTTATTCTCTATAACAGCCACGAATTTCAAATTTTCCGAAAAAGTATCAGCCGTTATGTTCAACGGGGGATTAAAATTTCCCTGAATGATAAAATTGACCAGGGACGGGAGATTTTTACCGGCAATCTCCTGAACCGCACGCACGCCCTGCTGATAAAAATTATTTTTCGACCGTTCGGTCAAAACATAAAACATCAAACAGCCGCATAACATCAGCGAAAGCCAACTGATAAAATATATGAGTATTTTCTTTTTTGAATATCCCATCTGGATGTCCTTCAACATCTTTTCATTATGATATAAAATTGCCCGATTCTTCCGGGAATATTCTCAGCACTTCATCGTCTGCCCGGTTCAGATTGACGAATCCGAACCGTATTTCATAAATTGCGGACAGATCAAGTTGCACGCGTCTCCTTTATTCCGGATCACAAGTTGCCCGGAAATCTGCGGAAATGCAAAAATAACATCCTGAATGGATATTATTTTTCGTTTTTCCACCTTTTTAAAAGCAGGCATGATATTATGGTATAAAAGATTTGTCAAGAATCTTCTGAAGCGAAAATGAATTATGGACTGAGGGAAAACGAAAAAAGACACAGCAAGATTGACCGCGGACTGAAAATTCAGTTGAATGTGTGTTTCCGACCGCAGAACTTATCGGGCAGATTATTTATTTGCACGGCGAATTTGCAAATTCGCTCTGCAGTGCGGAGCTTGCCGGACAGGTTATTTATTCGGAAACCTGCTAACTCACCTTACGCATACAACTTGAGAACACTTGAGAAACTGAGTTTCTTAAAGAAACTCAGTTTCCGAAAATCGCTGATTTTTCGTTATCTATGCGTAACGTGAGCTGCTAATAAAGTTCAAAATCAGAATTGTTGCATTGCGGTTAAAAGTTTCTCTGCCTCTTCTTCCAATCTGTCTTTGAATGAAGGTGCTTTGTCCTGCTCCCCCTTTTCTGCCGCAGTTTCGATTTCACGGGCAAGGTCTCTCAGTCTGTGCGCGGCAATGTTTCCGACCATCCCCTTGATCGTATGTGCATGAAATTTTATCTTTTCAGCATCATTTTGACTCAGAGCGGCGTTCAGTTTCTCAATTTCGGCTCTCAGATAATCCGGCATCTGTTCCAGAAGCTTTCTGCAAACAGATTCGCTTCCGCCCATACGCGCCAGAAATTCCTTTTTGTCAAAAACCCAGGTGCCGGATGCAGGTTTCAGGCTGCGGGTTTCAGGTTTCAGGCTGCAGGTTTCAGGCTGCACGGTACTGTCCACTGCACCCTGCGACATGATTCCTGCGGTCTGTCTTCTTATAGCAGCGAAAAGTTCGTCAGGAACGAGGGGTTTTGAGATATAGTCATTCATTCCGGCTTCCATGCAGCGCTGCCGGTCTTTTTTCATGGCATGGGCAGTCATGGCGACAATCGGAATATCTCGTCTGCGTACTCCCGATGCCGGATCACGGATCTGTTTTGCTGCCTGAATTCCGTCTGTTTCCGGCATCATAATGTCCATAAGCACCAGATCGTAATCCTTGATTTTAAGCATTCTGACCGCTTCTGCGCCGTTGCCTGCGATATCCGCGGAAAGACCGGCTTTACGCAGAATCGCCAAAGCGACTTTCTGATTGATCACATTGTCTTCAACGAGAAGAATGGTCAGGGGCAAGAGGCCGGAGGTCAGGGATTCTTTCACCTCTGATCTGTCTTTGCTCTCTGACCTTTTCTCAAACACCGCGGTAAACCGGAAAGTGCTGCCTTTGCCTTCGCAGCTTTCGACTCCTGCCTGTCCTCCCATCATTTCCGCCAGTTGTCTGGAAATAGCCAGCCCGAGTCCTGTTCCGCCGAATCTGCGGGTCGTTGACGGATCTGTCTGTGAAAATGACCGAAACAGCCTGTCTCTGCGGTCTTCGGGAATTCCGATGCCGGTATCCGAGACCTCGAATTTCAGAACCGTATTTCTGTCGTTTTCCTCTTCTTTGGAGACATGAAGACTGATCTGCCCCTTTTCGGTGAATTTGACGGCATTGTTCATAAGATTGAGCAGAATCTGGCGCAGCCGCACCGGATCGCCTGCAAGATAAGGATGCACATCCGGGTCTGTGCGGCATGTCAGCCCGAGTCCTTTCTCCTGTGCCGATATTTTCAGAATGTTTGCAACGCTCAGTATCACTTCCCGGATATCGAAAGCCACAGTCTCCAATTCAAGCTTTCCGGCTTCTATCTTGGAAAAATCAAGGATGTCGTTGATCACGGTGAGCAGGATTTCCGATGAGGAAAGGACTGTTTTTACATAATCGTTCTGTTCGGGATTCAGCTGAGTATCTGCCAGAAGCCTTGTCATATTGATGACGGCGTTCATGGGCGTGCGGATTTCATGGCTCATATTAGCCAGAAATTCACTTTTTGACTGATTGGCTTTTTCAGCCAGGTCTTTGGCGATCCGGTAATTATGCTCGCTTTTTTCCAAAGCTTCGAGATTTCTTGAATTCCTCAGCGATATTGCGGCAAATTCTCCGAATGCCGACGCAACCCGCATGTCATCATCTGTAAATCCCCCGGGTTTGTTGGCAATGCCCATAATTCCCATAGTCTTATTTTCAATGACCAGGGGTGCGAACAAAACATTGTCAAGTTTCACATGACCCCGGGGTAGATGCTGCATCCATAAACTCTCGGAAAAATTATTCTCCCGGACCGTTTCACCCAGCCGGTATGCCTCGGCTCTGAGTCCGCGGATCGGCATGGGCAGATCAGGGTCCGCTGTGCAGTCACGGTTTCCGGATTCAAGAAACAGCACTTCGTTTTTCTCTCCGTCGTCGGAAAGCAGAGCGACATATCCGGAGTCCGCTCCGATAACTTTCGTACAGACATAAAAAATTTTTTTCGCGGCATCTGCAAAATGACGCTGTTCAAGGACAGCTCTTGAACCTTCGAGAAGTGCTGCGATTTCTTCGGTGCGGCGCCGGATTTTTTCTGCCGCCTCTTTATATTCGGTAATATCCTGAAAAGTTCCGGCTAATTTTACACTCTTTCCGTTCTCACGGAATGCCTCTCCTATTGACCTGACCCAAAGCTGCTTTCCTTTTGCTGTGATGAATTTCAGTTCCAGATTCCACGGCTCTCCGTAAGCGGCAGCATTCCGGATAGCCTGCCTCAGAACCGGCTGATGTTCCGGCGCATAAAAATTGACAGCTTCCGAGACATCGGGACTATACTCCCGCGGGACCTCATGAATACGGTAAACTTCCTCTGTCCAGAATAACTCATTTGTCTCAAGATGAAGTTCCCATCCCCCGAGTCTGGCGATTTTCTGGGTCTCATTCAGAAGAGCCTCGCTTTTGCGAAGATGGTCTTCAGTCTGCTCACGTCTGAGGATTTCCTGCTCCAGCTGTATATTTTTTTCCTCAAGACTCTTTTGCAGATTCCGCAGCAGCAGATGTCTTTCCGCACGGGCAACCACCTCTTCGGGCTGAAAGGGTTTGGTGATGTAATCCACCGCTTTCATCTCCAGTCCCCTGATTTTATTTTCTGTATCTGTCTGGGCTGTCAGAAAAATCACAGGAAAATCCGCACTCTGATGACAGGTTTTCAGCCGTCGGCACAGTTCGAATCCGTCCATATCAGGCAGATTCACATCCAGCAGGGCAATATCCGGCAATACACGCTTTACTGCCCTGAGCGCGCTTTCTCCGTCTTCGGCAACAAGAACTTTGAAACCTGCCTGCCGCAGATGTTCGAACAGGACTCCGAGATTGCCTGACTCATCGTCAACAATCAGAACCGTTCCTTTTTTATCTGTTTTCATGATTCAGATACTCCTCCGGCAATCTTCTGATTTCGTTCAGTTTAAGTAATTTTTCCTCGTTCCCAAGCCCCGGCTTGGGAACGCATCTGCGCCCGAAGCCCCGG
>DYRK01000184.1:0-8826 GCA_020718785.1 Desulfatirhabdium butyrativorans
ACTAAGAGTAAGACTATGACTAAATAGTTTCACTAATTTTTAAACGCCTTCTAAGCCCACAGGGGAGACTAATCAGGAGCGTGTAACCCAAAATTCTGAAGAAAAATCTGATAAGGCTGACAAAGCCAATGAAATCTATTTTAAAGCGACAACTATTACCGTTGCACTGTTAAGTGCTAGTATTACGTTTTGCATCTTTATGTTTGCTGGTCTAACTTTTTACTATGACAAAAAAAGGAAGGAGTCTGAGGAATACAAATTAAAAGTAAGTGAAACAATAGAAGAATTGGAGAAGAATAATGGGAAGTTAATTGAAAAGCAAGCCCGTGAAATGGAGGATAAATTTTCTGATAAAATGGAGTATAAGCTGAAGCAGAAATTTGAAAAACAAATAAGCTTTCTTAAAGAAGACTATGATGAATATCGTGAAAAATTGCTAAGGAAAATTGGGCAGACTACAGAACCAATAGAAACCAGGCAAAGTGCCGCAGAAACAGTGAGGTGGCAGGCATGGCATAAAATTCATCCTTCTCTCAGCGATGCTTTGAAAAATAACAACTGGGCAGATTCTTTGTCTGTTTGGAATGATTTCCATGAATTTCAATTTGCATTGGCAAGCCTGCTTTCCCCGAAACAGGAAGAAATATTTGACGGCTTGGGAAGATTTGTTAAGATACAGGAAAAGAAGAAACTTCCCGATGAATTCTGGAACCTGATTCTGATCCTTAACAAACAGAAACGCTTTAAAAGTCTGGGTGTTTCCGAAATGCTGGATCGCCTCGGTGAAAAAATGGGCAGATCGCTGAATGAAGTTCCGCCATCTTCTCAAGAAAACGAAGATTAGGTCTGATAAGTCGTAAGGAAGAAAAACGCAAAAGCCGCCTGCCCCTAAGCAGACGGCTTTTGTTATCACTTGATATAAATGAAGATCAGCTTTTGGGCCGCTCATCGAGAATCCGCTTTGCCTTGCCTTCGCTGCGCTGAATGAGTTTCGGCTCCACCAGCCTCACGGTTACGGCAATGCCGAGCATTCCCTTGATATGATCCTGAATTTTCTTTTCTACTTCGGCTTCCTTATCGGGTCCGATATCATAAACTTCCCGCTTGGCTTCCACCCGGACCGTGAGATGATCCAGATGTCCTTTTTTCCGTACCACGAGAACATACTGAGGCTCTACTTCGGGAATGTCCAACAGGAGAGATTCGATCTGCGAGGGAAAGACATTCACGCCGCTGATAATGAGCATATCATCGGTGCGTCCCGATATTTTATCCATACGGATCAGGGTTCTGCCGCACGAGCATTTGTCCCGATAAAGGCGAGTAATATCTTTGGTTCGGTAGCGAATCATGGGCATGGCTCTGCGCTGAAGCGAAGTGAAAACCAGTTCGCCTTTTTCGCCCAAAGGAATCGGTTCAAGGGTATCGGGATCCAAGACTTCCGCGAGATAATGATCTTCGTTGATATGAAGTCCTTCCTGAGCATCGCAGTCAAAAGATACGCCCGGTCCCCCGATCTCTGTGAGTCCGTAAGCCTCCATTGCCTTGATTCCCATGCGTTCCTCGATTTCCTTACGCATCCCCGGAGTCCAGGGTTCCGCGCCGAAAACGCCTACTCTCAAAGGCAGGTTCCGAATGTCTATTCCCATTTCATCAGCCTGCTCTTCGATGGTCAGCGCGTAGGAAGGCGTACAGCACAAGGCAGTAACTTTGAAGTCCTGCATGAGCGTTACCTGCCGCAGTGTCAATCCCGAACTGGTAGGCAATTCGACGCATCCGATACGCGAGATTCCCTCATGAAATCCCAAGCCGCCGGTAAACAGACCGTAACCGTAGGCATTCTGCACAATATCTCCGGGCCTGATCCCGGCAGACCAAAGGTTTCTTGCCATACATTCGCCCCAGCAGTCCATGTCTCCTCGGGTATAGGGCCCGGTAATGGGTTTTCCAGTAGTACCGGAAGAAGCATGAACCCGAACTACTTCTGACATGGGAACCGCGCAGAGTCCGAAAGGATAGTTGTCTCTCAGATCGTTTTTAACCGTAAACGGAAGTTTGGCAATATCTTCGATATGCCTGATATTATCGGGTCTGACTCCTTTTTCGTCAAACTTCTGCTTATAAAAAGGAACACGCTCATAAGCCCATGCAACGGTTTCTCTGAGTTTTTCAAGTTGAAAATTCCTAAGCTCGGACTCCGGCATACATTCAATTTTATCATTCCACGGCATTGTTTTTCTCCTTAGTATTTCATTCAATTAACAGCATTCCGCGGCAGAAAAGCCCAATTCAAAGGCTTTCAGGTTAATATCTGCAAAAGCCTTTTTGGTCTTTGTCCTGACCGTTTCTTTCACGCTTTCTGCGGATAGCGGCAGAATACGCGTCTGTGTCAGTGCGCCGACCAGCACCATATTGACTGCTAACACATTTCCGGCTTGTTTTGCAAGGGCAACCGCATCAAAAGCAATCAGCTTCGATGTCTTGGAGCGGATGAGTTCCTGCAACTGTTTCAGATCCGGATAAACCCCTCTGCCGATAGCCACCGTAAATGGCGGAAGAGGAGAAAGATTGCTGATGACAACGGTTTTGGAATTGGCTTTCCTGATGGCACGCAGCGTTTCCGAGGGTTCGAAACCCACAAGAAGATCAGCTTCGCCGTCTGATATGATGGTGCTTTCCGCATCTCCGAACACGATGGCAGATTCTACTACACCGCCTCTTTGCGCCATGCCGTGAATTTCACTCATTCGGACAGGGACATCGGAAAGCAGCGCGGCTTCTGCCAATACTCTGGATGCAAGCAGGTTTCCCTGTCCGCCGACTGCTACGATAATCAATCTTTTCGTATCCATTTGACTTATCCTCATTTCTCACTTCTCATTTCTCACTTTTTAATGGCACAATCGCATTCTCAGGACAGATTTGAGCGCAGACCGTACAGCCTGCACAGGCAACCGGATCAATTTTTACTTTTTCTCCTTCGAGATAAAAAGCCGGACACGCGATTTCTTTGATACAATCCCTGTGATTTTTGCATTTGTCGCTGACATGGAAAGCTCTCGGCTTGAGCTTTTTAAGGCTTTTCGCAAACAGGGTACACATTTCCTGAGAAATGATCACCGACACGCCCTGATAATTCAATGCCTCTTTGATCGCTTCGATGCTTTTTCGGACCCGGTAGGGCTTGATGACCGTGATATGAGACACGCCGATGCCTTTGACTACTTCTTCTATGGATACCCGGCCATATCCGGAACGGCTGAAATCGCCCATATCCACGCCGGGATTGGGCTGATGTCCGGTCATAGCAGTAGTTCCGTTGTCGAGAATGACGAGCGTAAAATTGTGGTTATTGAAAACCGCATTGATTAAGCCCGTGATTCCCGAATGAAAGAAAGTAGAATCGCCGATAAAAGATACTACTTTTTTATCTGTGACTTTTGAAAATCCGCAGGAAGTGCTGACCGATGATCCCATACAGATAAGAAAATCTCCTACTGACAGCGGCGGCAGAAAACCCAGAGTGTAGCAGCCGATATCTGTGGGACAAATGATCTCTGTGCCTTGTTCCCGAGCCGCTTTTTTCACCGCATAAAACGTGGCGCGATGTGAACATCCTGCACAAAGATTGGGCGGGCGCTGGGGAAGTTCGGGAACATCGGAGATATCCGGCAGAAGCGGCGGCGTATAAGGCACGGCAAAATAACTCGCTATCTGCTGCCGGACCATTGCCGGATCGAATTCATACAGACGGGAGAACAATTCATTGCTTTTTCCATTGATGGGAAGGGTAAAGCCCTGCTCCTGAGCAAAAGCCTTGACTGCTTCTTCCATATAGGGTTCGCCCTCTTCGATCACCAATATCTTTTCTTTTCCTTTGAGAAAAGCCGTGATGACTGCTTTGGGCATGGGATAGGAAAACCCGATGCGGAGAATGCTTACTTTATCTGTGATGTTCAGGTCTTTCACCGCGTCCGCCGCATAGTTATAGCTCACGCCGTTGCAGATAATCCCCCACGCGCCGCTTCCTCTTATGAAGTTATACTCGCATTTTTCTGCAATCTCCTGAGCGGCTGCCATGTTTTTAAGCAGTTTGACATGAAGTTTCCGGGAAACCGCCGGCACGGTGACATAGTTCATGGGGTCTTTTTTGAAATCGCCTTTGATGATCCGTTTTCTGATCGTTCCCAGTGTTACTACCGCCGTAGAATGATTGACTCTCGTTGTAGTTCTGAAAAGCACGGGTTCCTGCAATCGCTCGGAAAGATCGAAAGCATAGACCATCATGTCTTTTGCTTCCTGCACCGAAGACGGCTCCAGAACAGAAAGCCCCGAGAGCTTGCCGTAGTAACGGTTATCCTGCTCGTTCTGGCTTGAAAACATGAAGGGATCATCCGCGGTCAGAATCACCATACCGCCTTTGACGCCCACATAAGCCAGCGTCATCAGCGGATCCGCTGCGACATTCAAGCCCACATGCTTCATCATGCAAAGGGTACGGACTCCGGAATTTGCGGCTCCGGCTGCCACTTCAAGAGCCACCTTTTCATTGGTGCTGTATTCGAAGTAAATATCGCTCTCCTGAGACATTTCAAAAAGATTCAATGAAATCTCCGAAGAGGGCGTGCCGGGATAGGTAGTGGCAAACGCGACCCCGGCTTCGATAGCTCCTCTGGCAATGGCTTCGTTGCCCAAGAGAATCATTTTTTCGCCGGGAGATTCGGTCAGTAGTTTATGCATAAGATTTTCCTCTTGTTATTCTTTAGTTTCAATATACTTATTCCGGAGTGCTAAAATGCAATTTCAGCACTCCGAGATTTTCACAGATTTTTCAATTCGAATCGCTTGATCTTTCCAGTGGCAGTCTTGGGCAAGTCCTTGACGAATTCGATCCATCTCGGATACTTATAATGAGCCAATGTCTTTTTCACATGCGCTTTGATCTCTTCTTCAAGAGCAGGCGAGGGCCGGTAAGGTTCTCTGAGAACCGCAAAGGCTTTGGGTTTGATCAGGCTTTCCTCGTCCGGCACGCCGATAACCGCACACTCCAGCACCGCAGGATGTTCCGTGACACAGGCTTCTACTTCTATCGGGGAAACCCATATCCCGCCGACTTTCAGCATGTCATTGGTCCTGCCCACATAGTAGTAAAAACCGTCTTTGTCCCTGTAAAACTTATCGCCGGTATTCAGCCACGCGCCGATCATGGTTTCTTTGCTTTTCTCATGCTTGTTCCAATAATAGGCTGCCGCGCTGTCTCCTTTTACCAGAAGCGTTCCGATTTCTCCGTCTCCGAGATCATGGAATTTCTCATCCACAATTTTTGCCTCATAGCCCGGAACCGCTTTTCCCGTGCTGCCGGGACGAATATCTTCTTTTGTGTTGGAGATATAGATATGCACCATTTCCGTAGATCCGATGCCGTCCATAATCTGAACGCCGAAACGCTTATTCCATCGTTTGAGAATTTCGGGCGGCAAAGCTTCTCCGGCAGAAACACAGAGCCGGACCCCGCTCATGGTTCCTTCTTGTTCGAGAAGATAACCGAAGAGTGTAGGAACACCGAAGAAAAGCGTGGGATGATATCGTCTGATAGTATCGAAAACCGCATCCGGCGCAGGACGGCCCGGTAGATACACAGAGGTTGCGCCAACGCTGAACGGAAAATAAAGCGCATTTCCGAGACCATAAGCAAAGAACAGTTTCGCTGCCGAAAAACAAACATCGTTTTCCCGGATTTTCAGGACTTCTTTCCCATAAGTTTCGGCAGCATACACCATGTCATGCTGAAGATGAACCGTGCCTTTGGGCTGTCCTGTAGAACCGGAACTGTAGAGCCAGAAACAGGCATCATCCGGCGTTGTCTGAGCAGTGGCAAGAGACGAGGACTGTCCCGACACCAGTTCGGAAAAGGCAATGTCTCCTGCCTGAGCAGGTCCGTTGGCTACAATGACTTTCTCCAGATATCTGAGATTTTTCCGAATCGGTTCAATCAGATTCAGGAGTGCGGCGTCTGCCGCCAGAATCCTTGCTCTGCTGTCATTGAGGAAATATTCGTAATCTTTGGGGCGCATGAGGGTATTGAGACATATAGGAACAGATCCGATTTTTATTGCTCCGAAAAAGACCTGAGGAAAAACCTCGGTATCCAGCAAAAGCATGGCGATACGATCTTCCATCCTCATTCCGAGGGAACGAAGTCCGTTGCCCAAACGGTTGACGCCTTTTTGGATATCGCTGTATGTAAAAGAACGGTCTTCACAGATAACAGCGGTTTTATCTCCTCTGCCTTCACGAATATTCCGATCAATAAAGTAATCCGAGGCGTTAAAGCTGTTCGGAAGGTTTAAGTCAAAATGCTGCATAGACAATCTCCTTATGTTTTCAGCAACTCTTCTGCCAAGTCCGAAGACGAGGCAATTCCAAACAAGGGATAAAGAGGATTGCGGCGATAGATATTCAGTGTCTGTTCATGAATGCTCTCGGAAAAGGCAGCCGTACAGTCTTCGAGCAAAACCGCCTTGAAATCGTGGCAGAGTGCATCCATGGCCGTAGTCAGTACACAGAAATTAGTAGCAATACCGGCCACCGCACACAGGGTCACACCTTTTTCTCTCAGCCAATCTTCAAGACCGGTTTTGAAGAAAGCCGAAAATCGGGGCTTGGGAAGCCAGTAGTCATTCTTCTGGTAATTCAACTCCTCCGTTATCTCCGCGCCTTTTGTACCGGCTAAAGAATGGGGTTTCATTCGTCCGGTAAAAATAAAATCCTGTTCGTGAAAGGCATCTGTGGAGAAGACCACCGGCCAGCCTTTTTTTCTGAATATGCCTGTCAGATGATTGATGGGAGCGATAGTTTTTCTGGCAAAAGGCGTGATAGGGAGGTGTTTGCTTTCATCGAAATTGTCTTTCACCATGTCAATGATAAGAAATGCCGGTTTTTCTTTATTAGAAATTACCATATTTCATCCTCATTCCATCCTCTGTAGGGTGGGTGAAAACCACCGTGCCGGTAAGTCAATATGATGGGTTTCATCCACTCTACGAAGAGTTATGCGCCTTTGAATTCAGGGCGTTTGCGTCCCAGAGAGGAAAGTCCTTCGAGCGCGTCGGCGGTGGAGAAGATTTCCGTAAGCCTGCCCAATTCTATTTCTACGGCATCAGGAATCGCTTTGCCGACCTGCCGATCAATAATTTCATTCGCAACTTTGAGCGCAAGCGGAGCCTTGTAGCCCATGACTTTCACAGTCTTTGCGCCGAGATCGGCCGGCACGCTGTCCGGGGCTTTGCCGGAAAGAAGTATTTCTACATTTCCCGGCGTACATATCTGCGCCAATGCCTTGAAGTTATCGGGAAGTTTACGACTTCGGTATTTGTCCGGTTTTCCTTCTGAAATCAGTGCCTTTATAGCAGATTCCGCTTCCGAAGGTTCGACAAGCTTAGTAACAATACCGAGATCAAAAGCATCTTTTGCACTGATTGTCGTTCCGGTAAAGGTGTAGTATTTCGCCAGTTCCGGACCTGCGTGGCGGGCAAATCTCAGCATTCCGCCCAATCCCGGATAAATGCCGATACCGGTTTCGGGAAATCCCATAGAACCTGCTTTTGTGGCCACAATCGCCTGACAAGCCAGCGCGAGTTCGCTTCCGCCCCCGAGAGAAAGTCCGTCCAAATGTGCAACTGTCAATTTTTTGGAATTTTCGATTCTAAGCAGCAGTTCGTGTCCTTTTCGGGTAAAATCCACTGTGGCGGAAATTTTGCCTGCTTTGATGTTCTGAACAAAATAGCGGACATCCGCACCGGCTACAAATGCCTTGCCCGCGCCCTGAAACACAATTGCTTTGACATCCGGCAGATTTTCCGCTTTGGAAAACTGCTCGTCTATCTGAACAAAAACCGCTTCATTCAAGGCATTCATGGCTTCGGGACGATTCAGCGTAATCCATGCAATACCGTCTTTGACTTCAAGATCAACCCATCTGAAAGCAAAAGGTTTTCCGATGTCTCTTTGTTTTTTCAGAATAGCGGGCATTTTGAAGTCGGAATACTTCTTTGCAATTTCCTCGACTAACTCGCAGGTCTTGGCAATTCCGATTTTGTTCATAATTTCAAAGGGGCCCATTGCCCAGCGCAGACCGATTTTCGCCCCCCGGTCTGTATCTTCAATCGAGGCAACGCCTTCATCCGCAAGCGCGGCCGCAACTCCGAGACAAACGCCGTAAAGCCGATCTATTACAGCCTGAATCTTTGACTCATCGGCTTTTCCCTCGAGGTTCCAATTTTCTTTCTTCTCCATCTGCGCTTTCAGAATGGCTGCCGGAGCGTAGAAATGACCTAACTCATTTCCCAAAGTTGTTGCCGCATGAACAGCAATAGGAATGCCGGTCACGTTCATCAGTTGAAAGGGACCCATGCCGATTTTGAATCCGCGTTTTGCGCCTTCTTCGATAGTAGGAATATCGGCAAGACCTTCTTCCAGCATCCGTGCGGCTTCGTTCAGAAAAGGCACGAAGAAACGGTTTACCGCAAATCCCGGCGCGTCTTTCACGAGAATAGAGGTTTTGCCGTGAAGTTTTGCCGCAAGCAAAGATATCTCAACGGTTTTTTTGCTCGTACCTGCATGGGGAATGACTTCGAGCAGACGGTTTTTCGCCGGGTGGTAGAAATAGTGAAGACCGATAAAGCGATCCGGCCGGGAGATTTTATCTGCAAACTCTTTGACATAAAAGCTTGAAGTATTGGTAGCAAGAATCGTTTTTTCCGAACAGACTTTATCTAATTTCTCGAAAAGTTCGGTTTTTACCTTTTTGTCTTCGAAAACCGCCTC
>DYRK01000184.1:8926-10000 GCA_020718785.1 Desulfatirhabdium butyrativorans
TTTCCGGAGTGCCAAAATGAAATTTTGGCAGAGGTGCTAAAATTTCATTTCAGCACTCCGGAAGTCTTTATTTCATCACTTTCCGGGCAGTTTCTTCCGCCAGTTTCATAACATCTTCACGTGCTTCGGCTTCGCCTGTGTTCATCAGACCGCAGCCTCGAATCACATAGTTGTCTTTGAACCCGTACCATTTGAAGAAAAAGTCATACCTCGGAAAAACATCCGCGTACATGCTTTCCTCGGGCTGTCCCTGTGTCTGGATAAAGACCAATTTTTTCCCGGGCGACAGACGGCTCGGATTGGAATTGGTCATATAATCCGGAACGAGATAAGAGAAAGTCCGGTCAATAAAGCACTTCATCTGGCCCGAGACATCCGCATAATAAGTCGGCGTGGCCATGACCAAGATATCGGCGTCCCGGATGCTGTCCAAAACCTGAGCGAGATCATCTTTGACTACGCATTTGTCCAGCTTGGTCTTGCAAGTCATACAGGCTTGACATCCCTTGTAGGTCAGCTTGTTCAAAGCAAAAGTCGTAACCTGTGCGCCGAGTTTTTCGGCGCTTTCGCAGAAGCGTTTGGCAATAGTCGTACTATTGCCTTTGGGTCTGGGACTTCCCAGCAGACAGACGATTTTTTTCATATTTCCTCTCTCCCCAAAAAGTGTGACTGTGTGTTTAGTTATTCTTCCATACCGGCTTTCGTTTTTCCTCAAAGCTTTTGATACCTTCCAAAGTATCTTGGCTTTTCATCAGCACATTCAGAAAAAGATCGCTCACGCCCTGAATGGCTTTGGAAAAATCCATGCCGATATGCTGTTTGACCGCCCTTTTGTTCAGACGAATAATCAGCGGGCTGTTATATTGAATTTCAGCCACGAGTTTATCCAAGGTTTCTTGGAATTTGTCTTCATCGGCTTTGTAAGCGATCAGCCCCATTTTTTTGGCTTCTTTGGCTGAATACCGCTTGCCGGTCGTACAGATTTCAACCGCTTTTGCGGGTCCTACAAGCTGAGGCAGACGTACCGCTGCATAAGGCGGAAAAAATCCGAGCTTGATCTCCGGCTGCCCGAAA
>DYRK01000185.1:0-3850 GCA_020718785.1 Desulfatirhabdium butyrativorans
GCGGTTAAATAAAAAAAGGCGGATTTCAACTGATTGATCTGTGAGTCAAAGATCGGACTTGAAGAACTGCTCGGCATCGGCAACCGCGCCGGGCCGCTTTGAATACCGCCTGGGAACGGTTCCTTCCTTGAAACATTCGAAAATCACGCTTTCTGTTTCGGGAATCGGCAGCAGCCCGGTCTGTGCATCAACTTTGGAAAAAACAATTTCTTTCGGCACTTTGAAAACGCTGACCGGTTTGTCTTTCATGACTTCCTGCATAAAACCGAGCCATATCGGAATGGCAGCTTTTGCGCCGGTTTCCGCTTTTCCCAAAGACCGCTCTTCATCAAAGCCCACCCATGCGCCAGTGATATACTCAGGCGTATATCCCACAAACCACGCGTCTCTCGTATCATTGGTAGTACCGGTTTTTCCTGCCACAGGTCTTCCCAATTCTTTTGCCTTATAGCCGGTTCCGTGTTTTACCACCTCTTCGAGAAGATTGGTCATAATATACGCGCTGCTTTTTTCTATGACCTGCTTTTTCAAAGTCTTGGCTTCTTCAAGCATATTTCCGTCCCGATCAAGGATTTTCGTAATGAAAACCGGTTCGATCAAGTCCCCCTGATTTGCAAAAACCGAATACGCGGTGACCAATTCAAGCAAAGAAACACCGGATGAACCCAGAGCCAATGAAAGGTCTTTGTATAGTTCGGATTTGATGCCGAGCTTTTTGGCATATTTTATGACATAGCCCACGCCGATATCGTCCAATATCTTGATTGTTGCCAGATTGCGCGATTTTGCGAGGGCTTTCCGGAAAAGGGTTGGACCGTAAAAGCGGTTGTCGTAATTTTTGGGCTTCCATAAGTTTCCGCCGCTTCCGTAAACCACCGCGTTGTCAACAATCATGGTTGCCGGTGTATAATCTTTGTCAATCGCGGCTCCGTATATGAGGGGTTTGAACGCGGACCCCGGCTGCCGTCTTGACTGCACAGCCCGGTTAAACTGGCTTTCCCTGAAATCACGTCCCCCGATCATGGCTTTTACCAGACCTGTTTCTGTTTCAACACAGAGCAGCGCGGACTGGGCGAGCGGGGTCTGTTCCAAAACAGCCTGCCATTGATCTCCCTTTTTTTCTTTGAGCCTGACCATAATGACATCACCTGTTTTAAACCGCTGTCCGGACCATTTCATATCTTTGTTTTCAAGGATTCCCCGGGCATTTCCCATATCGAGATTCAGACTGCTGTCTGCCTCGTTTATGCCCGTAACCGCTGCCTGAACGATTTTTTCCGGTTCAGGCTCATTTTCCCCGGATTCTCTGAGCTTTCCAAGAAAAGTCTGAATTTCTTCGGATTTAAGAGAAGTTACCGGTCCGCGGAATCCGTGCCTTTTGTCGAATTCTCTGAGTCCTTTGTCAACAGCCTCCTGCGCCGTGTTCTGCATCCCGATATTCACCGCGGTATAAATCTGAAGTCCGTCTTCATACAGACGATCCTGACCGTATTTTTCTTCAACATATTTCCTTACATATTCAGTATAATACGGAGCAGCCTCAATGAAGAAATTCTGTCTGGGTCTGATATCGGGTTCTATCTTTACGGACTCTTCCATCTGGGACTGGGTAATATAGCCTTCCTCAGCCATCCGTTTGAGGACATATATCTGACGTTCTTTTGCCTTTTCAGGATGCTTGAAAGGGGAATCGCGTCCCGGGGCTTTGGGAAGTCCTGCAAGCATGGCGCATTCCGCGATATTCAAGTCTTTTACGGATTTTCGGAAATAATTTTCAGATGCCGCGCCTACGCCGTAAGCCGCGTGTCCGAGGTAAATCTGATTCAGATACAGATAAAGGATTTCTTCTTTATTCAGCATCTTGTCAATCCGATACGCGAGGATGGCTTCTTTGAGTTTCCGTTCATAACTTTTTTCAGGAGTCAGCAGAAAAGATTTCGTGATCTGCTGGGTGATGGTGCTGCCGCCCTGAACCACGCTTCCGGCTTCGATATTTTTGATAAAGGCTCTGATAATACTGATAATATCCACTCCTGGGTGGGTAAAAAAGCGCGAATCCTCCGCGGCAACAAACGCGTTTATCAGCATTTTCGGCATCTCATCCACAGGGACAACAATCCTGCGTTCTTTGTAAAATTCGGCGATTTTCTGATTATCGTCAGAATAAACCGTCGTGATAATTCGCGGACGGTAATCCTTGAGGCTTGAAATCATCGGGAGGTCCTGGCTGATATGCCGATAAAGCAGATAAACACCTATGATTATCGCCAGTCCCGACGCCATTGCAAAAACTGCTGTCCACATCATCAGCCGCAAAAATTTCGAGAAAAATCCCTTTTGCTTTTCATCTTGGGATGAGTGTTTATTTTTCCGATGAATTTTATCATTTTTATCGTTTTTTTCCATAACGCCTGCCTCAAATATGAAATTCATTTTTATTCAGCTTGAAATTCTCTGCTGTCTCTGATACGCTACCAGACTTTAATCCGTTAATCAAGGAATTTGCTTAAAATAAAAAAGAATTTGACTTTCCGCCCTGCCGGGGTTAATAGATTGCAAGTGTAAGGAAAACAAAGATAAAGGGTAAGGATATGACAGAGCCTGATTTTGACAAAACAGGCGGGCTGATTCCCGCCATTGTTCAGGAGCATGAAACCGGCGAAGTGCTGATGCTGGCATTTATGAACAAAGAAGCATGGGAGGCGACCCTTTCCACGGGTTTAGCCACCTATTACAGCCGTTCACGACAGGAACTCTGGGTCAAAGGCAAAACCTCCGGAAATGTTCAGCATGTGAAAGAAATCCGTATAGACTGCGACAGGGATACGGTCTTGCTGAAAGTCGTTCAGGTCGGGGGCGCGTCCTGTCACACAGGCAATAAAAGCTGTTTTTTCAGAAAATACGAAGACGGAGAGTTCAAAATTACCGGGAAACCGGTATTTGATCCCGCGGAGGTATATAAATAATTTGGAAAACAAACTGAAACTCGGAATTCCCAAAGGCAGCCTTCAGAATGCCACCATTGAATTGTTCAGACGCTCCGGATGGAAAATAGATGTCAGCGGAAGAAGTTATTTCCCTGAAATCAATGATGATAAAATAGAATGTGCAATATGCCGCGCTCAGGAAATGTCGCGGTATGTGGAAAACAAAACCCTTGACGCGGGTCTTACGGGCAAAGACTGGATTGCCGAAAACAAATCCGATGTTTATGTGGTTGCCGATCTGGTTTACTCCAAAGTCAGTTCACGTCCCGCGCGCTGGGTTCTTGCCGTGCCTTATGATTCTCCCATAAAACGCATCGAGGACCTTAAAGGGAAAAAAATCTCCACGGAACTGCTGGATTTCACCAGACGGTATTTTGCAGACCGCGGTATTGATGTGATTGTGGAATTTTCTTGGGGAGCGACCGAGGCAAAGGTGGTTTCCGGACTTGCAGATGCCATTGTGGAGGTTACGGAAACCGAAAGCACGATCCGGGCGCACGGTCTGAAAGTAATCCATGAACTCATGCAGACCAATACCCAACTGATTGCAAACCATGAAGTCTGGAAAAATGCCGAAAAACGGGAAAAGATCGAACAGATTGCATTGCTGCTAAAAGGCGCGCTGCTGGGTGAAAAATTAGTGGGACTCAAGATGAATGTCCCTGAAAAAAGTCTTGAAAAAATTGTGTCTATGCTCCCGAGCCTGAACGCGCCCACGGTTGCCTCTCTTTATCAGACCGAGTGGTTTTCAGTGGAAACTGTTGTCGGGACCCATGTTGTGAGAGATCTGGTTCCCGAACTTCTCAGGAACGGAGCGGAGGGAATTATCGAATATCCGCTGAATAAAGTGATGTAGGGCGGGT
>DYRK01000185.1:3950-9985 GCA_020718785.1 Desulfatirhabdium butyrativorans
ACCGGCAGTGTGACTCAATATTCGATTACGGCAACTGCCGGCGCAAACGGAACTGTCACGCCTGCCGGAGCAGTTACGGTCAATGCCGGGGCTTCCCAGACTTATACTATAACGCCGGGTACCGGGTATGCCATCGAAGATGTCAAAGTTGACAGCGTATCCGTAGGCGCAGTAGCGAGTTATACTTTCTCGAATGTGAGCAAAAATTATACGATCAGCGCGACATTCAAAACTTCATCCGGCGGAACTTCCTATATCCTATCGGCAAGTGCCGGAGCCAACGGAACCATCTCTCCTTCGGGAACAACTACGGTAACGGCAGGCAGTTCCAAAACCTTTACGATGACGCCGAATTCCGGCTATACGGTGGCGGATGTCAAAGTTGACGGGCAGTCTCAGGGCGCGCTGACAACTTATACTTTTACGAATATCACTTCGGATCACATTATCGCTGTCTCTTTCAAGACATCTTCTTCGGGAACCCAATATATGCTGGTGGGAAGTGTGTCCGGTACCGGTGGAACTATCACTCCATCGGGAACCGTTATGGTCAATGCGGGCGATAGCAAAACATTTACCCTCACGCCTTCAGACGGCTATACGGTTGCAGACCTTATCGTTGACGGAAAATCTGTGGGCGTGCAGACGAGTTACACTTTTTCCAATGTCAGCACAGATCATTTCATTCAGGCAAAATTCAAGAGCAGTACCGGACAGTTTACCATTTCGGCATCAACCGGAATCAACGGAACCATAGACCCCAAAGGCAATATCACCGTAGAATCAGGCGGTTCCAAAACCTTTACGATAAAGCCGGATACGGGTTATATTGTGGACGATGTGAAGATTGACGGTCAGTCCAAAGGTGCTATGACTACCTACACCTTCACGAATGTTACAGCGGATCACAGTATTTATGCCACATTCAAGGTCGGTACGACTCAGACTTTTACGATCCGCTCGACTGCTGGTGAGAACGGAAAAATATTTCCCTCCGGTGATACTACGGTAACTGCCGGCGAGTCTAAAACTTTTTCCATGACGCCCGACAGCGGATATGAAGTGGCAGATTTTCTTGTGGACGGGACTTCGCTGGGACCCAAGACCGAATATACACTTTCCTCGATCAGTGCTGCTCATACGGTTCACATTACCTTCAAAGCGGTCAGCAGCGGGGCAAAATATTCGATCAAAGCTACATCCGGGGCAAACGGCGGAATATCTCCTTCGGGCGATGTCTCGGTGAGTGCCGGCGACAGCAAGCGGTTTATCATGTACATGGCTACAGGATATCAGGTGGATGATGTGTATGTGGACGACAAATCCGTAGGTCCTGTAACCAGCTACACATTTTCAAATGTGAATGCCGACCATGAAATTCATGTCACTTTCAAGCAGATCAGTCTCCAATACACCATAACTGCCAGCGCGGGAGACAACGGAAGCATTTATCCTTCGGGCGAGGTTACGGTAATGGCCGGCGCGTCCAAGACCTTCAAAATGTATCTTGCACAAGGCTATGAAGTGGGCGATGTCTTTGTGGACGATATCTCTGTGGGTCCTGTGACGAGCTATACTTTCGAGTCGGTGGGATCAAATCATAAAATTCATGTGACCTTTATCTCTCCGAACTGTATTTGCAGCGAAGTTCCCGGCGACACAGACGGGGATGGAAAAGTGACCCTGAAAGATATTGTCCGTTCGCTCGGTATCTTAGTGAGTGAATAGTGAGAAATGAGAAGTGAGAATATAGTCAATTCTCACTTCTCAATAGTCAACGGACAGATGCCATTTTATTCCTTTTTCATCTGCCTGTTTCAGAATCTCCGAGAACTGCCTGAGATCGTTTATCACCTCATGGCTTCTGTCAACTAAATCAGGGTTCTGTATAAGAAATTCTTCAAAAGCCCGAACCGTTTTCAAGCCTTCGGAAGCACAGAACCATGTTTCTTTCGTCGTATCATCGGATTCCGACAGAAATTCGGAAAGATCATCGGGGCTTTGGGAAAAGAAGCTCATTAACGGTTTCACGCCGAGATGATCCGCATATAAATCCAGCGTTTCACTTGCCCGGCTCAGGAATTTGCCGTCTGTCATAGAGATATAATCAAGCCCCTGATTTTCCTGATTAAGAATTATATAAACCGCTGTTCCCATTTTTTTGAGGTCAGGGGTCAGACAAAATCTCTTCCCCTTACCTCTCACCCCTGACCCTTTATTCCAAAATCCAGCAAATATATTTCCGAACCAGATCGAACGGCACGATCAGAACAGAAAATCCGACCACATAGAGCCATTCGTTAAGCTCGAGCGGAACGGTGCGGAAAACATTTCCGCCGAAAGTAGTAATCAGCAGATGAATAAAGAAAATCAGCCCTACCACTTTCAGGAATCCCTTGTTCTGCAAGATATGGGCAAAAAGATTGAATCCCTCCACCCGGACATTGAATGTGTTGAAAGTGTGATTGAAAGCAAATATGCCGAAAAATGCGGTGAGAAATATGAGATGATTCACCTCGGCCGCGGCTCCGGGACGCTGAAACAGAGACTGCGCCCATTGGCTCTTGAGCAGAAACACGCACAAGACCGAGGTAAATATCCCGTTATATATCACCGAAGACCACATACTGCTGCTGATGATTTTCTCATCTCTGCTTTTCGGTCTTTCCTCCATGTGTTTGGCAAGAGGCGGTTCTCCGCTGAACGCCAATGCTGCAAGCGTATCCATGATGAGATTCACCCAGAGCAGTTGAATCATGGTCAGCGGCAGTTCGAATCCCAGAAAGGGCCCGAGAAAAGCAATGGCAATCGCGCTCAGACTGACCGTAAGCTGAAAGGTGATGAATATCTGCACCGAGCGGTAAATCGTTCTGCCGTAATGAACCGCATTGGCAATGGAACGGATATTGTCATCCAGAATGACTATATCCGAGGCTTCTTTTGCCACTTCGGTGCCGCTTCCCAGACCGAAACCGATGTCTGCATTGCTCAGAGCCGGGCTGTCATTCACGCCGTCTCCGGTCATGCCTACGACTAACCCGATATCCTGAGCCAGTTTGACTAATCTCGTTTTGTCCTGCGGAAGACATCTTGACACGACTTTCAGGTTCGGCAGCAGTTTTTTCACTTCCTCATCGGAAAGCTTTGCCATTTCCGATGACTCTATTGCCACATCGCTCTCATTCCCGAGCAGTCCCACATCTTTTGCAATGGCTTTGGCAGTCCCGTGCCGATCTCCGGTAAGCATAACCACATGAATACCGGCTCTCTGAAGCGTCTCGATAGCCGGCTTGGAATCATCCCTCAGTTCGTCACGAATCAGACTGAAGCCCAGCAGAACCATGTCAGAGGGAAGCCCTTCTTCCTCGGAAACAGAAGATTCCGTAGTTGCAGCAGCAATAATACGGAACCCGTCTTCTGCTTTCTGATCCATCTGCGCGGAAAGGGAAATTTTTACGGCTTCGGACAAAGGATGCGACTTGGCTTCCGCGTCGTAGTAATGCGAACACTGCGCCAGAATCTTCTCAGCCGCGCCCTTGACCAGCGTGATTTCCTTGCCGGTTCTCATTTTTACCCGGGAAGCGGAAAATTTCCGGGCAGAACTGAAAAGAACCTGAGAAATGACTTCAAGGCTTTCCTCCACACAGGCTTGAACATCGGCTTTGATAAATCTGAGCAAAGCCCGTTCCGTCGTATTTCCGCCCAAAATCCGTTCCGCTTCATTTTCGGTAAGACAGTTGACCACGCAGGATGTGTTTTCTCTGAGGGAGATATCCAGCAGATTCATCAGGTTCGGCGGCATTTCATCAAAGGTTTTATAGGCATCAAGATGATTTTCATTTGCCTCGTTTACCGAAAGAAATCCTACGGCTTCAAGCTGTCCCTGAGTGATTGTTCCGGTTTTGTCGCTGAACAGCATGTTCATGCTTCCCGATGTCTCGATACCGAGAAGCTGACGCACCAGCACGTTGGATTTGAGCAGTTTTCTCATGTTCTGGGCAAGCACAATGGCGATCATCATGGGCAGTCCTTCGGGAACCGCGACCACGATGACAATCACCGCAAGAATGAGCGCGGTCATGACATCTTTTACCACATACTGCCAATGGGCAAAATATGCTGCCATATTGCCTGCATGATCCATATAGATCACTTTGAGCATAAAAGAAACCGCAATAAATGTTGAACCTATATAACCGAATTTGGCAATATCATCAGCCAGTTTGGCAAGCTTTACCCGGAGGGGCCCGAGTCTTTCCTCGACTTTCAGGTCCTGAGCCAGTTTCCCGAAAAGGGTTTTATCGCCCACCATCTCGACTTCCATGACCGCTTCTCCGTCTTCTACAATCGTTCCCCGAAAAATCTTATGAATATTTTCCAAACCCCATTCATCGGAGTCGCCCGGGGTTTTGGTGACCGGTTCGGGTTCGCCCGTGAGCATTGCCTGACTGACGCGGATTTTGCCCTGAATCGGTTTTCCGTCCGCGGGAATTTTATCTCCGGGCTGCAAAAACACTTTGTCGCCCACCACAATATCGTCAATGCCCACAATTTTCAGGGCATCTCCCCGGAAGACATTGAGAAAGATTTTGGAGGCTTCTTCCTGAAGTTTCTGGAATGTCTGCTCGTTTTTGAATTCCGAAGCCGTGGAAACCAGAGTTGCCAGAGCCACTGCCGCGGCAATACCTACGCCTTCGTACCATGCGGTAAAGCCGAAAATTGCCAAGCCTGCGACAATGACCAGCGCGACCACCAGAATGATGATCATCGGGTCTTTCAGATTGTCTATGAGCTTGTCCCAAAATGTTTCGGTCTCCTGAACGCTTATCTGATTGGTTCCATGCCTTTGCCTTGATTCAACGACCTGTTCTTCGGTCAGTCCTGTGACTTTGATCATTTTGTCTCCTTAAATTTGGGGTTCGAGGTTCGGGGTAAGAACTGAGAGCTTTTGTTTCCCTCTCACCTCAAACCCCGCACCTCGAACCCCTTATTTCAGGGTTCGGGGTACGAGGTTCGAGGTCAGGGGTAAACAAACCGCTCACCTCTTACCCCGAACCCAGCACCTCGAACCCCTTGTTATTCCAACACCTTTGGCCATAAACGATAGAGGATATGAATCAGTCCCGCGGCGTATCCCGCGCTGACAAGATCATCCAGCAGTATTCCCCATGATCCCTGAAAATTCCGGTCAATATAGCGGGCCGGAGGTATCAGCTTGAAAATATCGAAAATCCTGAACAGAACAAATCCCCATAATGCCACTTTCCACCATTGCCCGTACCGGAAGAGTATGGGAATCAGCAGATATCCGGCAACTTCGTCCAGAACAAAATGTCCGGGGTCATGGCATTTCCAGTAATCTTCAGCCCAGGGCGTCAGGAGATGGTTCGCGGCGCAGACAATGACAAATGCCGAGAGCAAAGCCGGCAATTGCAGCCCGAGCGGGAGGAAATACACGCTCAGTCCGTGAATCATCACCCCAAGCAGTGTGCCGAAAGTTCCCGGGGCAACGGGGGACAGTCCGAGTCCCAGAGCCGATCCTATAGCCGCGTAAACATAATTTTTCGCTGTTGCACGGTCTGATCTGTACATGAAAAGAAATTTACAGGAATGAAATCCTTATGTCAAGCACGGTTTTTTTTCAGCTATTCGAAATATGATATAACGCACCTGAATAATTTCGCTTTTCTCATCTTCCCGATCCCGCTTATATTATATCTATATGCCATATCATGAAAAACAGATTGAACATCATCGTCCCTTCATCTGCCGCCGCATCATTTGCAAAAATTGCGTGTAAGAAAAGGATTTTCATATCACAAGAACCCGTAATCCCTGTTTAAACAAAGTCCGAACCCTGATTCAGAGGATTAAAGGATTTGCATGATTTCTGTTAAGCCTGCCCGACAGATGGTATCTGCAAGGATTGTGTGTAAGCAAGGATTTCCGGATCGCAGCCCTAATCCCTGATTATACACAATCCGAACCCTGATTAAAAGATTAAAGGATTTGCGTGATTTCTGTCAAGCCGATTC
>DYRK01000186.1:0-4020 GCA_020718785.1 Desulfatirhabdium butyrativorans
CAGATGATAACAATTTAATTTTATTTTAAAAATAATCTTAGCTTGATGCATATGGGGAGCTTCCCCGGCTTCCCGTGACGGGAGACGGACCGAAGCCGGGGCTTCGGACGCAGATGCGTTCCCAAGCCGGGGCTTGGGAACGAGGAAAAAAACTGAATTTCCTCTGACCTCGTTTCCACGCTCCGGCGCAGGAATAAGATCACATTTCCAAAATAAGGATTTCATATTATGGCATATACAAACACAGGACAGGACAGCGGTGTGGCGGGAACTCTGAGTCTCGTCCCATCGGCAAGCCGCGGCGGTAAAGTGAAACGATGGCTTTTCCGGCTGTTTCTTATTCTTTTGCTCATAGTTGCAGCGTATCTGTGGAGCATGGGAAGAAAAAGCGATACCGTACAGTTCAAGACTCAGACCGTACAGCGCGGGAATCTTGTAATTACGGTAACAGCCACCGGAACGCTGGAGCCGACCAATCAGATGGATGTGGGCAGCGAGTTGTCCGGAATCGTGAGAACTGTAGAAGCGGATTATAACGACCGGGTGACTGAGGGGCAGATTCTGACAACATTGGACACTTCGAAATTAGAGGCAGAAGTCATGAAATCCAAAGCTTCCCTGTTATACGCGCAGGCAAAACTTCTTCAGGCAAAAGCAACGGTCAAAGAGGTGAAAAGCGAACTCGCACGCTTCAGAGAGCTTAGGAAACTGAGTGACAACAAGGTTCCGTCACAAAATGATATGGATGCGGCAGAGGCAAAACTTGAACGGAGTCTTGCCGAAGAAGCTATGGCAAAAGCTCAGATCACCGAGGCTGAGGCAACCTTGAATGTGAATCAGACCAATCTGGAAAAAGCAGTTATCCGCTCACCTGTCAACGGGATTATCCTTGCGCGCAGCGTGGAAAAGGGACAGACTGTTGCCGCTTCTCTCCAAGCCCCGGTACTCTTTACTTTGGCAGAAGATCTGTCTCAGATGGAACTGCATGTGGATGTGGATGAAGCCGATGTAGGCTCGGTGCAGGAGGGACAGGATGCCGCGTTTACAGTTGATGCCTACCCGAACCGCAGCTTTCCCGCTCAGATCACTCAGGTCCGCTACGGCGCTCAGACCAAAGACGGAGTCGTTACTTATAAAACAGTTTTAAAAGTGGATAACGCGGATATGTCTCTGCGCCCCGGTATGACTGCCACGGCTGACATTACCGTCAGAAAGGTAGTAAATGCCCTCCTGATTCCCAATGCCGCGCTGAGATTCACTCCCCCGAAAAAAGAGAAGTCAGAGTCAAGCACCAATCTTCTCACAGCAATGTTCTCGCGTCGTCCCCCCCGGTCAGAAAGCAAAAAGAGCGATGATGCTGAGACAAACCGGAAAAACAGCCGTGTCTGGATATTGCGTGACAATACGCCCGTGCCGGTCCCGGTGACAATCGGCTCAAGCGACGGAGCCTTGTCCGAAATCACGGGCGGCGATGTCAGACCCGGCATGGAACTTGTGACTGATACGGTCAGCGTAAAGGAATAATGAGATGAATGCCGATACGCCACTTATAGAACTGAAAGACGTAAGCAGAGTTTACGGCAAAGGTCAGGCGGCTGTGTGCGCGTTGAGTCATATCAACCTCAGTATTGCCAGAGGAAATTTTGCAGCAGTGATGGGTCCGAGCGGTTCGGGCAAATCCACATGCATGAATATTCTTGGCTGTTTAGATACACCGAGTTCAGGCGCATATCTCTTTGAAGGCGTCTCAGTGGGTGAGTTGTCCAGAGATCAGCGTGCAATGCTGCGCCGGCATTATCTGGGCTTTGTTTTTCAGGGATTCAATCTGCTGAACCGTACCTCCGCGCTCGAAAATGTGGAATTGCCGCTCATCTATCGGGGAGTCCCTGCGAGTGAACGGCGGATACGCGCTCTGAATGCACTGGCTGCTGTGGGTCTTAACGGATGGGAATCCCATACGCCCGGAGAGCTTTCCGGAGGTCAGCAGCAGCGTGTTGCCATTGCCAGAGCCATTGTGACAGACCCGAAAGTTTTGCTCGCGGATGAACCTACCGGCAATCTGGATTCAGCGCGAAGCCGAGAAGTCATGGAATTGCTCACGGCATTTAACCGGGACCGGGGAATTACTATAGTCATGGTAACGCATGAACCGGACATGGCAGCATACAGCCGCAGCCGGATACAGTTCAAAGACGGCCGGATTGATTAAGCCGATTAAGAAGGATAAAAATGAAAAATTGCCATCTTATCAGAAAGATAGTGATTATAATTATTATGACAGTTCTGACCGCATGTGCCGCAAAACATGGGCGCGTCGCGGTGATATTGGACAATTCCGGTTCCATGTCCGTAAGCGGAACAGCATTCGGCGAAATCAAGCAAAGCCTTTTCGATGCGTTGAGACTGATTCCTTTTTCTTATGAAAAAGGTCTTCGCGTTTTTGACGCCAATGGCAGTTTCCTGATATCGCCCTATAATCAGGATTTGTCCGAGTTACATTCCCGTCTGAAATCGCTTGAACCCGGCGGAAACACCTACATCGGCAGAAGCCTGTCAGACGCTGCCGATGACCTGCTCGAAGCACCGGACGGCGATAACCGTCTGATTTTCATCACCGACGGAGAAGGAAATATCAATGACATACATATCGCAGAGTCTGTCAAAGAACGCCTGACAAATCTCAAAGGGAATTTCAAATGCAGTTT
The DNA here is from genome assembly GCA_020718785.1 of Desulfatirhabdium butyrativorans. GTDB lineage: Bacteria > Desulfobacterota > Desulfobacteria > Desulfobacterales > DYRK01 > DYRK01. The sequence continues at coordinate 2,706 of DYRK01000186.1, forward strand.
CATCCTGTTTTCAAAAAGGGAAAATGTGCTTGAAGAAACGCCTATCGGAAAAATATCGGAAATATTGGGATGTGATCTGACGGTCCCGGATGACTACGCTTCCGCCGGAACTCTGACACCCGCATTGCAGCGGATACTCGGCTTTGATTTCTATCAGATATGGATCATTATTTCTGCTGTTCTTCATCTGATTTTGCTGGTGTTCAGCGCGCATCTTATTTTTTCAGTCCAATGCGCCCGCGGACTGCTGCCCCGATATGCACGGGTGTCGGCAATATTTTTTCTTACAGTATTGCTGCCGCCGGTTGCGGCAGCGCATCTTATCGGACTGTTTTCATGGATATCGGCATTTACATGCTGGTCACTTATACTGACAGCAGCCCTCGTATTTCTGGCGGCATTGGGGTTTCAAAAAAAACCCAAGGAAAAAAGAAGTGAGTCATATAAAAAAGACCCCTTTGCTTAATTCAATCCTTCTTGTCATGGAGGAGTATCATAATGAAATCATTGCAGAAAACGACCGATAAGAAAAGCGGATTTTTTCCTCTGCGGCCTGCTGAAACAGAGGCATCCGGAGCCCGGTCCCCTGACGGACTGCGGGTTTCGGAAAAGGAATATTGGGAGAATTACTACGGATATGCGGGCAGCAACGATCACAGTTTCGAATGGAACAACGGGATATTAGAGGAAAAACCCATGGGGGATCATTTGAGTTATCTTATGTACGACTGGTTTCATTCGCTGCTGAAGGAGTATATTGAAACTTATCCTGTTGCAAAGATATTCGGGACCGATATGGGATTCCGGCTGGCTCTGCCGCAGAAAACAGTGATCCGCAAACCCGATCTGTCTATAGTGCTGGATTCCAATCCTGTCCGCTTCGGTCTTCTGGACCGTTCTTACAAAGGGATTTTCGATATGTGCATCGAATTTCTGTCGGATTCGACAAAAAAGGAGGCGGAGCGCGACACTGTGGAGAAAAAATCGGAATATGCCGGCACAGGTGTGAAGGAGTATTTCATCCTGGACCGTCTCGGCAATGAGACATCTTTTTACCGCCTGAACCGCAAGGGGCTTTATTCCTCTATCCGTCCGGCTGCCGGAAAGATTATCCGGTCCGCGGTGCTTCCGGGATTTCAGTTCCGTAAGGGTGATCTTTACACTCGTCCCGGTTTCGAATCTCTCGCGGAAGACCCGGTTTATAATTCTTTTGTCCTGAAAAAATGGCAGACGGAACGCAGCAGGGCGGACAAGGCAGAGGAAAAAGCCCGGAAACTGGCGGAAAGACTCAGGTCTCTGGGAATTGATCCTGAAA
>DYRK01000186.1:4120-9971 GCA_020718785.1 Desulfatirhabdium butyrativorans
AAATCCGTTTTGAAATCATTGACAATGAGCTGATTATCTTCCGGCCCGACGGGCGTAAATTTCTCACTCCTTTGGAAACAGAACTTCTGGCAGAAGAGAAAGTAAGACACGCTGAAAGAAAAGCCGGACTGGAACGGGAAAGGGCTGACAAAGCCGAGGAAAAAGCTCATAAACTGGCGGAAAGACTCAGACTGCTGGGAATTGATCCTGAAACAATTTAAGAGGTGAGGGAGATGAAAACTGCTTTTTTGCGTGAGAGTTCAGGTGTCAGGAAATATTGTCTGATATTGCTTGTCATAGCGATACTTGCGGGAGGAGTGAAGCCGGTTTTTGCAGATATCGGATCTGTCGCGGCGAATGATGATTTTATCATTATTCTCGATCAATCCGGGAGTATGCGGGAAAAAATACCGGGCAGACCCGAACTGGGATATGAGCCGGTAGAAAACCGCATGGCAGCTTATAAGGCAAAAGGAGCCTCGGATGCAATAACATTCGCGGCAGGCAGTATGCTCAGAAGAGGAGATCACTTTACGGTGATTACTTTCGGAGATAAATCGCTTGTGTTTTTAAGCCAGCAGATCGGATATGAGCATGAACGGGAAGTCATCAGCCGGCATATAAAAGGACTGCTGTTCAATGACCGGAAAACCGACATTCCGGACAGTCTCGTGCAGGCTGCGGAACTGCTCAAATCTCTGAAAACTCCTGAACGCCGTAAGATCGTGATTATGATCACCGACGGCGCAAACGATCCTCCTGCCGATTCTCTTTATATCCGGTCCGATATTCAGAAAAAGACTTACGGGCAGCTTCGTGATACTATTCATGCGAACAAATGGAATGTGTTTTTGGTCGGTCTCGGAAGAGAGACTAAGGAAAATATTAATGAAATTGCCCGGAATCTGGGGCTGACCGGAGACAGCACAAAAATTGTCGAAAATATTCAGAACAGCAGGGAAGTCACCGACAAACTCACGGAAATTTTCAAAGGCTTGCAGGAGGCGAGGGTAGAAGCCGGAAAGAAGGATATCCGGCTGACACTGAAGCCCGCCTTGTTCGGCGGGTATGAGAGCGGAGAGGATATCGTATCTTTGATGTCTTTCTACGGCGGAGATGTTGAGATAAAACTTGACAGCACCATGCCGGTACTCATTACGGGAAACGATGACTTGAAAGTCAGTGTGACGCCGCCGAATACAAAGCTCATTCCCCGGCAGCCGGGCAATCTGAATCTGTCGGTTTCTTTTACCGGAAAACGCCCGGATGAAGGCCGGGTTATATCGAATTATGCCTTTCAGTTCGTGCAGGCATCTGTCCCTTTTTATCCACATGCCGGAAATATTGAGATCATTCTGCCCAGCTGGTGGGAAGTTTACGGGCTGTATGCGCTTCTGGCAGTGATCCTGACGGCTGTTCTGCTCAGTGTGATACTACAGATCATCCGGCGCATCCGGGTTCCTGAAATACGCATCTCGGTTACTGCCAATGATGTTCCGCTGGGAGAACCCATGACGCTGAAAATCAAAGAAAGCTTTGTGATTGCCGATAAGCATTTCGAGGGCAGATCGGTTTCGGCAAAGGGTTTATCCTGCAAGATTGCCGCTACTGTGAGATATTTGGGACGCCGGAAATTCGACGTAGAAGCAGCAGAAGCGAAAATTCTTGATGAAGGAAAAGAAGTCGGGCGTCTGCAAATCGGCATGAACCGCTTTTTTGATCTCAAAGACAAAGAAGGAAAGCTTCTGCGCCTGATCAGCATCGGTCAGCCCGGCGCGGGGGACCCTTTCGGAGGAAGTCATGGTAATGATCCTTTCTGATGCCTTGACCCTTGACGGACAAGTCCCGGCATGGATTTCGGCAATTGTTCTTATCCCGCTCTGGTGGGGAATACTGGGCGGCTTGAGAAAAATTATGATTTGTCAGCGCATCCGCCCGGCAAGGGTAGTCGTTCTATCGCAGTGTACATTGTCGCTGGCAGGAACGGTGTTTATCTTCAATATCCTGTTCGTGCCTGTGGTTCTGATTGCCTTTCACGGCATGGCTTTGTTTTCCCTCATCATCTGCACGGTAACCGCAGTATTGTATCTCATCCGGGTGGATGATAGAGAATCCGAGAGAAAACCGGATCATCGTGGAAAAGATGTTTTTTCTTGAATTTCAAATAGTAGAATAAGCATCCTGCTTGTTATAGATTTTCAGAAATTGAATTTCACAAGGAAGCAGGGAGGAGATAATACTTTTTCCGTATATCTCCGACCGATGACGCAGTGAAATTTATTTTCTGAAAGTCTATAGTGACATTGCAGGCAAGATGCTTGCACTGCTTATCAGAACAAGCGGGTTATCTCGTCAACCTCAAAATCGGGCCATTCCGAGGCTCTGCCTTGTCTCACTGCTTTGATGCCCTGACCCTGTTCCAGCACTTCGCCGATGCAGGTCACGGAAATACCGGCTTCGCGGATACTGCAAATAAGCTCTTCGCATGAGTTTTCCCGGCAGCAGATCAGCAGGCTTCCTGACCCGATCAGCCCCAGCGGATCAATGTGAAATAAGCGGCAGATCTCCCGAGTCTGAGGAAAAATCGGAATTTTATCTGCGACGACCCGAATATTATGATTTCCGGCAATGCTCAGTTCCATGAGAGCCGTTGCCAGACCGCCCTCGGTGACATCGTGCATTGCCGAAGTTCCTTTGCACTGACGTGCGATTTCTGCTTCTTTCAGGATGCTGATATGGGAGAGAAATGTCTTGCAGGTTTCGATTTCAGAAACCGGCATTCCCAGTTGTTCCAATTGTTCGCCGAATTCTCTGGCAATGATACTGGTTCCTTCCACGGATATGCCTTTGGTGAGGAAAACTTTGTCTCCTTTCCTCATGTTCCGCTTGTCAATCAGATCCTTTTCGGCAACGGTTCCGGCAAGCATTCCCGTGACTACAGGCCGGCTGACCGCGTCGGTAATTTCAGTGTGACCGCCGCACAGAGTAATTTTCCATTCTGCACATACATCTTTCAAGTCCTGCATGACGCCGAAAATCTCAGAAGCCGCAGTACCGCATGGAAAAAGCAGCGTAGTCAGCATCCATCGGGGAACCGCTCCGGATGTTGCGATATCATTGGCATTTATCAGAACCGCATAATGACCGATAGAATCTGTAGCAAAAGTGATAGGATCGGATTTCAGAACCAGCACTTCTTCTCCTTTTACAGTCACTGCGGCAATGTCTTCGCCGATTCCCGGATTGATCAGCACCGAAGGATCATCAAAAGAAAAGCGGTCCAGGGCGCCTTTTAACAGTTCATTGGGAAACTTGCCCGCAGGCAGAGGAATTCTCAGGCGGACAATATCTCTGACTTCTGCCAGACATGAAACTGTGAAGTCACTCTCTGAAATCGAAGCATTCCTGGCTTCGAGCTTGAATTTCGGAATATCAGACAGTGAATTGCTCATGCCTGCATCATTATCTATAAACACGGTCATCGCTCCGGCATGTTTTCCTGCCCGGATATCAAAAATGAAATCTCCGACAAACAGAATATTCTCCGGTTTTATTCCCATCTGCCGCGCCGCGGATAAAACCCCGTCCGGACTGGGCTTGGGCTTTATAGGATCATCCCGTGAGATCATCAGATCAAAGTCAGATATGCCGATGGTTTTGAAATTCTGCAATGCCCGTTCCAGCGATTGAAGAGTGTTCCGGCTGACAATACCGACGCGCAGTTTCTTTGAAATCAGATATCGGATCAGTTCTTCAGCACCCGGATTCGGCTCCGACTTTGACGCGGCTCGGAGTTCGAAGGATTGCAGCCTGAGAAAAGCTTTGCTACGCTGTTCTTCGGTCGGCAGACTTTCAATAAATTCCAGAATAGGCATATCCGCAGGACAGGAAATTGCCTCGCGTATGACAGAAAAATCCAAAGCATCCGGCCTGGTCAATGTTCCGTCAAAATCAAACAATACAGCTTTTATGCAAAACGATTTTCTATTTCTCACTTCTCACTCCTGATTTCTCATTTCTCACTTCTCATTTCTCACTTCCTTATCTTCTCCCCTCAGAAAAGCAAGCACAGTTCCGATTCCTCCTGACAATGCTCCCGCAAGCATGGCATAACGGAACGCTGTCATAAAAATTTCTTCCGTCTCCGGCTGATAAACTTTCAGATTCATGCCGCCGCTCAGTTTGTAAAAGGTGTAGTTGAAGATGGTTCCTGACAGAGCAATACCCAGCACCATCCCCAGATTCCGTGCAGTGGCAAGGGTTCCTGCTGCAACTCCCAGATGCCTGGGCGGGACAGAACTCATGACTGCGGCACTGTTGGGAGCGGCGAAGACAGCAGTTCCGATACCGGCAATCGCCAGACGCCATACAATGGGAAATGCAGTATAAAAAGGAGAAATCCTTGACAGTAAAAAAAGAGCAAGGGTGAGGAATCCCATGCCGAAAGTACATAATGCCCGGGAACCGATCCGGTCCGACAGTGTGCCGGAAAGCGGTGAAAATGCAAAAAGAAATACAAAAGGCGTCACCATGACAGAACCTGTCTGACTTACAGAAAATCCGCAGGGGTGCATGAGATAAAACGGCATCAGAAATATCATCACAAAAAGGCTTAGAAAAAGAATCATTGCCGCAATCAAGGGTATTGTAAACAGGCGGATTTTCAACAGTGACAAAGAAAATATCGGATGTGTCACCCGTGATTCGAGCCGGAAGAATCCAGCGGCAGATATCGCCGATATCCCGGCGAGACAAAGAATCCGCGGAGAAGTGTATCCCCATTCATATCCGTGAGTGATGACTGAAAGCAAAGGTCCCAGCGAAAGAATCAGCAATACCGCGCCGTACCAGTCAAAGGACTCTCCCCTGCGGACATCGGTGCTTCCCCCCTTCAGCAGTCTGTCAACGATCACGGCAGTGATCACACCGATGGGAATGTTGATATAAAAAATGGCCTGCCAGGAAAAAAAATGAAGAATCATGCCTCCCAGTGCCGGTCCTATGGTCAATCCCGATGCAACCACCGCGCCTACCATGCCCATAGATTTGCCTCTTTCCGATGGCGGAAATGCGTTCATAACCAGCGCAGGGGTACAGGACATTATCATGGCTGCGCCCACACCCTGAAAGCATCGGGCAGCAATCAGCCAGACAGCATTCCGGGCAGTTCCGCAGAACAGGGATCCGAGGGCAAAAACAAGCAGTCCCCGGCTGTAAACCCATCTTCTGCCTTTGATATCGCTAAGTCGTCCGAAACTAAGCAGCAGAGACGATACGGTCAGAAGATAGATCATCATCACCCACTCAACGGTTGAGAGCGGGGCATCCAGATCGTGCATGATGGCAGACAATGCAATGTTTACGATGCTTCCGTCAAGGGTTGACATAAATACCCCGACGGCAACCAGAAAAAAGACCAGCCATTTGTCGGGGGCAGTTTTATTCTGTTGTTCCATAATCACCTTTCTGATTCAGGGATAAGATTCAAGAATTAAGGTTTTAAAGGAAACATTATTCTTACCTTATGCTCATGTTACGCAACCGGACAGTTTCCCCCTTTTTTAAAGGGGGATGAAGGTGGATTTTCAAAGCGGCAGCAGAGAAATCCCCCCGCCCCCTTTACAAAAGGGGGATTCATGTACTGACTGCGTAACATGAGTTACCTTTAACTCACTGGACCCCTTTATATGAAATATTTTTGTAAATGGCAAGAAATCTGTCAGGGAGGGCTATCACTTTTTCCAGCCTGATGTATTATACCAGCAATTCTCATTTTGGCAACAAAAGGCTTTTTCCTCGTTCCCAAGCCGGGGCTTCACTGCCATTAAGTTAAGGATAATTCTTATATCAG
>DYRK01000889.1 GCA_020718785.1 Desulfatirhabdium butyrativorans
CAGCCTGCATCAGTAGGAAACCGTCATCAGCCTTTCCGCAGGCTGCTGATTATCCGCATGTTTTGCAAAACAATTGCTGAAATATTCTCTCATCGCCATACGGGCATACTGGCTTGATTTGATGCCGATATGCTTTTCATGGGCAATCATAATACTTATGACCATTTTCTCGGTTCCCTCTTTCTCTTCGGCAAATCCTACAAACCAGTCATAACGCGTATCCTGATTTTCGCTGCATATAGTTCCGGTCTTGCCGCCGATACTGAGTCTGGAAAGAACAGGGTCTTTTTCATATCCCCTGAAAAACTTTCTGCATGTGCCGGACTCGATTGTTGCCCTCATCAGTTCCTTGATAACTCCTGACGATTCGGGACTGACAGCCTGATTCAGGACTGTCAGACGGCTCCGGTAAAGCATCCGGCCGTTTTTATCTCTGATCTGCTCAATGAGAATCGGTTCCATAAGTCTGCCCTGATTGAGAATTGCCGAGGTCATCAATGCGCCGTGAACAGGGGAAATGGTGGTCTGACGATTGAATCCGCTGGCAACCTCTGCCCACTGATAAGGCTCGTCGCTTATGGACAGCGTGCTGGGACGCAGCGGAATTTCAAACAGAATGTGCCGGTTGAATCCGAAGGCTTCGCCGTACTGCTCAATGGCTGTTTTTCCGAGATAATGGACACCGATCTTTCCGAATACAGGATTGACCGACTGGGCAAAAGATTCCCTCAGCGTTATGTTGTCAGCCTTGCGCCGGGGCGTTTCTCTGATCTGAAATTTATATAAAGTATGCTTTCTCCCGCTGTATGAAATCTCGGAATCGGAATTCAGACCGCATTTCTCAACAGCCGCAGCTGCAGTCACAATTTTAAACACGCTTGCCGCGGGAAACTGTCTGTCAACACAGGAATTGTTTTTCGCATTATTTTTGTCGAAACTGACCATTGCCAGCACTCTTCCCGTATAAGGATCCATGGCAACTATACCGATATAACGGGAAGTAGGTGAGGGAAACACTGTGTCTAAAAGAAATCGCTGCAGGGGAATATCAAGGGTGGTTTTCACCTGCATCTGCTGCCCTTCGGAAACCGCATCAAAGGTTTTGTTTCGGATATTGATAAACACACTGCTGTCCAGCAGATAACGGATATCCTCTTTGCCGATCACCTGATAGGAAGGCCGGGGGTCGGAACTGAGCGCATATTTCCCATTCGGAAACCAGTCGGCAGGGATTTCTTCCTGATAGTTGTACGCAGCCCCGCCCGGACCGCCGATCACGCCGTAAATAATAATAACAAAAAAAAAGACTGTGCCGAGAGCCGATCCGGAGAACCTTTCAGACAGGCTTCGTTTGGAGGATTCCCGCCTCAGGTTTGACTGATATTTTCTCCAGTCAGGTCTTCTGCTTTTCAATCCGTTTCCCTTCATAAGATTATCACCGATACATTTCTGCTAACAAACATTGATGTTTATTAACAAATGCACACTCAGTTCTGACTGAGTGAGGGGGTATCTCCCAAAGCACGGAGAAATATTCCCCGTGCGCCGTTGACATCTCTGTCAAGAACTGTTCCGCAGGCGGGACAGTTCATAACTTTCTTTGAACCGATTTTATGAATCTTTCCGCAGACGGAACAGGTCTTTGACGTATATGCTTCGCAGACTCTTGCAACCCGTGTTCCGGATTCGCCCGCTTTGTGTTTCAGAAACTCCGCAAACCGGTAATGCGCCCATGTCAGCATCGCCCGCGCGGTCTTTGAATGTAATTTTGTCACCATCTGAGATGATTCAAAGGACGGCAGAAAAATCACATCAAAAGTTCTGCAGAGAAAATAAGCGGTTTTATGATGAATCTCATTTATCAGATTTTTTATCTTCTCTCTGATTCTGACAGCCGCTTTTATCAGCCGCCGCTTCCGCTTACATTCCGCTCTGCCGATCCGTGAATATAAGTTGTCAAGATATTTGCAGAGTCTGTGAATCCTTCCGAAATCGCCCGCCCCGATTTTTCCCGTCATGAGCGGAGAAT
>DYRK01000890.1 GCA_020718785.1 Desulfatirhabdium butyrativorans
CACGGCATGAACCGTGACGGGTCTTATCGTATCTCTGTATGTCTCGTAGGGAACCGGATTAATTTTAACATCCGAAAGCGATTTTGCTTCAATATATCCTTCAGCAAATTTTCTTAGTCTTGGGTCTTCACTATAAATACATATCGCACCTCTTGCCTTAGCTATAGCTACAATCATGCTGTCGGCTTTCATTTCTTCTCTTTTCGCTCCACGTTCTTTTTCTTCTTTTCTTAACTCCTTACTGTTTCTCCATATTTTGGCGTAAACTGCCGCTGCATGTAAATCAAAAGGCGGAATGTTAAAATTTTTTTCTATAACTTTGATAAATAAACTATGTCTATCAGGTGGTAACCCGCTCAGAAGTTCAGCTATTACTATTGAAGGGATAATTATCTCCGATTTGTTTTCATTGCACATATTCAAAAGAATTTCTGCCTTTCGGATCATATCTTCCTGACCCGGAGTTGCCTCCTTTTTTACAGCCCATATTACTATCTGCGTATCAAAACAAATAATATCACCCATTACACTTCTTCTGCATCACCATATCTTATATTATCTGCGTATAAATTGACATCAGTTATACTGTCTGCCCAGTCTCCTATAGTTTCAGAAAGCTCTCTGAAAGCGTCTTTAATATCTTTTTTCTTATAATCAGTAATAGCTAATGCACGGAACGATTTGATTTCAAAAGTTTCTGTATCCAATTTCGCAATTCCTGACAATCCTACCTGAGTATATAAATAATTCCCGGCTTTTTTTGCCAAATCTTTTGTTGTTTTGCACGATATAGGTTTGCCATGAACGGGTTTGAAATATATCGTAGGTTCATCTCCGCCAACTCTTTTTATTTCTCCGTAAAGGATTGTCTCGCCGTTCAGATGATATTTGTCCGCAATTTCTGTCTGAGGTGTTATTATTGCCTGCAACAAAGTTTCACCGTCTTTTGCTCTGATTCTTGCTTCACAATTATGACGTTGTGTCAGTTCTTCAAGCGAAGATATAATATCCGCAATATCTTTGGAACGGACCCCGCCCGGGGACATATTATCTGAAAGCTGTATTTCTATTAATTGATTCATATTATCTCCAGATATTGATTATCAGGGAAAATTCCCATGATAATGCATTGCCCATTATCCTCCGCGGGCAGAAAATGAAATGCCGACAGACAGGCAAAACCGGGGCTTTACAAGGGCGTTCCCAAGCAGGGGGCTTGGGAACGAGGGAAATGTCCGCTTCAATGACGGATCAGGCTTTTTTTCAGTTCTTCTCTCAGTTCAATAAGAAATTCCAATGTGTCACAGATTCTGAAAGAATAAACAGACTCCATCTCTTTGAAATGTTTATCATAAGATACAATATGCGTCGCTCTGCCGTTATCGGCACAGAGGAGAAAGGCAATATCATCCGGATCGTTTGGATATACAGGCAGATGATAAAATATGATCCGGATATGCTGACCGAGTTTCATGACGGATTTTATTATTCTCCTGATAATTCTTTCCGGTATCTCCTTTTCCTTCATCTTCCCGATATATTCAAGCAGAGTGTCATCAGAGTAAAGAATCTGAAATTCACCCTTTTCCCATCTGTCAAAAAACTCTCTGTTCGGACTTGATCCGGATCTGCTTTTTTCCGATGCAATTACAATATTTGTATCAGGAACCGATCTGAAAGATGTTTTCATAAATATCTGCTTATTTCATCCCGTGCCTCTGTAAAATCCTCAAATGCCTCTTCACGGGTATAACCTTTTTTTTCGGCTTCCTCATATTCTTTTTTTGCCTCTTCAAGAATCCGGACCGCATCTTTGCTGTATGTCTTCAGATATGAAAATCTGACTCTGTCCCCCTGTTTTTCGAGTATTACTGAAACATCACTGTCTTTAAAAAGAAGCCCGGCGATGATTTCAGGATTTTTTTTTATATCTTCAAGCAAAATATATTGAGATTTTTCTGAGAACTGTTGCATAATTTTATTTCTTCTAAAAGCCTAACGCCGGGGTTCAGCGGCGGCGGGGGATT
>DYRK01000891.1 GCA_020718785.1 Desulfatirhabdium butyrativorans
CGACTCGACCCCTGACCGGACTGTGCTTCTTCGGGAAACAGGGATATAAGGGCTATATGGCAGATATTACGCTGATTTCCAATCTGGAAAAAGCCTTGCATATCCCTCACGCGGGGCAGAATTTTCAATGGGATACGACCATTATGATCTGCAATCCCAATCCTGATGCCACCACTGCAACCCTGACATTTTTCGACAAAGACGGCGGCAAACTGCCTTCGAAAAATTACGACATTCCCGGAAACGGCAGCGTTGACTGCGCGCTCACAGATCTGGTCGGTAAAAAAGAGTATGTCAACGGCAGTGTGGAAATTTCCGCAGAGCAGGGACTTGCCGCGTTTGCCCTTTATACCGATATAAAATGGGAAAACGGCAGGAGCTATGCCGGTATCAGCGCGGTCAGAAAACCCGTTGTCTTTGTTCCCGAACAGATTGATTATACATATTATCTTCCCTATTTTATACAGGGATCGGCCAACTGGACCGGAGTGGCTTTCCGCAATTCCAATCCATCGAGAGCGGCAAATGTTTCGGTTACGGTATTCGGTCAGAACGGTGCTGCCGAAGAACTCAATAAAATTATTCTTCCGGCAGACGGACAGACCGCGTTTGTGGCAAAGCCTTCAGATTTGTTGCAGGAAGGCTGGCTCCGCGTGAAATCGGATCATCCGCTTACGGGACTGTGTTTCTTCGGAACTGCCGGATATGACAGCCACATGGCAGACATAACCTTTATTCCGCAATTGTCCAAAACCCTGTATGTTCCTCACGTGGGTCAGAATTATCAGTGGGATACCACTATTATGGTTTGTAACCCGAATCTCGTTTCTGCAAACCTCAGCCTGAGATTCGTGGATAAAGACGGCAATACGCTGCCGGCAAAAACATACACTGTTCCCTCAAACGGAAGCGCGGCATATCCTGTGGCAGATTTGGTACAGGAAGAGGAATATGTCAACGGCAGCGTTGAAATTTCATCGGATCAGGGACTTGCCGCGTTTGCCCTTTATACCGATCTCAAATGGCGGGACGGAAAGAATTTTGCCGGCATCAGCGCGATTGACCCCGGAGTAATCCCCGATGATCCGGATAAAGACGGTGACGGCTACGTTGAAAATGACTGCAACAATAACAACCCGGCGATTCATCCGAATGCTCAGGAAATATGCGGAGACCGCGTGGATCAGGATTGCAACGGCGCGGACTTGGAATGCGGTCCGTCGGACAGAGACGATGACGGCGACGGTTACACGGAAAATCAGGGCGACTGCGATGACAGAAGCGTTTTCATCGGTCCCAAAGCCCAGGAAATCTGCGGGGACAATATTGATCAGGACTGTGACGGTTACGATATTGTATGCAATCCCAAAGATATGGACAATGACGGGGACGGCTACTCGGAAAATCAGGGGGATTGCAATGACGCAGACGCCTCGATTCATCCGGATGCCAAAGAAATCTGCGAGGACAAAATTGATCAGAATTGCGACGGAGCCGATATTCAATGCGGACCCGATGATTTGGATAATGATGCAGACGGCTACACTGAAAAACAGGGTGACTGCGACGATACGAATCCCGATATCAGACCGAATGCCGTTGATATCTGTAATGACGGCATAGATCAGGATTGCAACGGCATAGACCGCGAATGTTCTTTGAACACCACCGATGATGACGGGGACGGTTTCACAGAGAATCAGGGCGACTGTAACGACACGCGTGCCGACATTTATCCGGGAGCCGATGAAATCTGCGGGGACCGCGTGGATCAGGATTGCAGCGGTGCAGACCTTGAATGCAATCCTCTTGGTACAGACAATGACTTAGACGGCTACACGGAATATCAGGGCGACTGCGATGATGCAAACCCTGCCATTCATCCGAATGCTGTTGAAATCTGCGGAGACGGTATTGATCAAAATTGCAACGGCTCCGAGATTGAATGCGGTTCTGATGATGACAGCGACAATGACGGAGACGGCTACACAGAAAATCAGGGCGACTGCAATGATGCAAATTATGC
>DYRK01000892.1 GCA_020718785.1 Desulfatirhabdium butyrativorans
AAAAAATCACTTTTTTTTACGGAGGCAAATAAAACAATCATTTTATGAACTGCAAGATACTTATCAACGCATCGGATCCTGAAGAATGCAGAATTGCAAAAGTAAAAGACGGCCGGCTGGAAGAATTTCACACTGAAAGCGCTGCAAGGGAGATCACACACGGGAACATATATAAAGGTATCATCACGCGTATCGAGCCGGGTCTTCAGTGCGTATTTGTTGATTACGGAGGAGAACGTCACGGATTTCTTCAGAAAAGCGAAATCCACAGCGACTATTTCCAGGACAACAATTCCGGAGACGCTTCCATCAGCAACATTGTCAAACGCGGTCAGGAACTTTTCGTACAGGTCATAAAAGACCCTGTGATGAAAAAAGGTGCAGTTCTGACAACTTACATCTCTTTGCCGGGGCGGTATGTGGTGCTGATGCCCGGAAGCAAGAGCCGCGGGATTTCACGTAAAATAGAGGATGAAGAGGAGCGTAGCCGCCTTAAAGAACTTATCGGCAGCATCAAAATGCCCGAAGACTTCGGCGTTATTGTCCGGACCGCGGGCATAGACTGCACCAAAGCCATGGTCCTGAGGGACCTGAAATATCTGCTGCGCCTGTGGAAAAATATCAACAAAAAGGGGATCGAGGAAAGCGCGCCGGTCCTCCTTTACAAAGAACGGAATCTTGTTTTAAGGTCCATCCGCGATTATTTCACCCCTGATGTGACTGAAATTCTTACAGATGACGACGTGGTCTATCATGAAGTCAAAGACTTTATCAACATCATCTCCCCCAAACATGCCCGGATCGTCAAACTCTACAAAGGGGAAAAACCCATCTTCACAAAGTACCAGCTTGAAACTCAGATTGCCACTATCTTTGAAAACCGCGTGGAACTGAAAAACGGAGGCTCTGTTATCATAGATCAGACCGAAGCTCTGGTGGCAATAGATGTCAATTCGGGCAAAGGCATCCATAAAAAATCCGTCGAAGAGACCGCGTATCAGACCAACCTCGAAGCTGCCGAGGAAATTGCCCGGCAATTAAGGCTCAGGGACCTGGGCGGTCTTATTGTGATTGATTTCATTGACATGAAAGACCGGCACAATTCGGAAATCGAAAGGGTCATGAAGACCCATACAAAACAGGACAAAGCCCGGACAAAACTGGGAAAAATCTCCAAATTCGGACTCATGGAAATGTCCAGACAGCGCATCCGTCCGCCCATTGAATTCGGCTCCTATGTTCCCTGCAAGTCCTGTCGGGGAAAAGGACTGATGCCCTCTGCGGAAACACTGGGACTCGGATTTCTCCGCAAACTCCAGCTTGAAACCCTCAAGGAAGATATTTCTGCTGTAAAAGGGATTGTGCCGACCGAGGTCGCGGATTATCTTCTGAACAAAAAGCGCAAAGAACTGCTTGATCTGGAAATACGGCGTGAAATCAGCATCCGGATCGAAGCTGATCCCAGACTGCTTCCCGGGGAAAGCGAAATCATCGCGGAACAATAGGCTATGCAAATGCCTGTATTTTTTCTCGTTCCCAAGCCCCGGCGTGGGAACGCACTTGCCGTGGAAGCTCCCCGGCTTCCCGTGACGGGAGACGGACCGAAGCCGGGGCTTCGGGCGCAGATACGTTCCCAAGCCGGGGCTTGGGAACGAGAAAAAATATATCCGTCTGACAATATTAAAAATCAATCATTTTTTATGTCGAACTCACGTTAAATAAGATGGTTTGCATTAATCCCTTTGGAAACCGTCTGCGGTTCGAAACTGCGATGTTTTCTCGTTCCCAAGCCCCGGCTTGGGAACGCACTTGCCGGGGAGGCTCCCCGGCTTCCCGTGACGGGAGACGGACCGAAGCCGGGGCTTCGGGCGCAGATACGTTCCCAAGCCGGGGCTTGGGAACGAGAAAAAATATATCCGTCTGACAATATTAAAAATCAATCATTTTTTATGTCGAACTCACGTTAAATAAGATGGTTTGCATTAATCCCTTTGGAAACCGTCTGCGGTTCGAAACTGCGATGTT
>DYRK01000893.1 GCA_020718785.1 Desulfatirhabdium butyrativorans
GAAATCCTGTTAATCCTGACATCCTGAAAATCCTGATTCGGACAGTGTGCGGCAAAGAGAGGACTTTTAACTTATGAAAAAGATTATCAAAAAAACCGGTTTTATTTTTCTGATCGTATTGCTGACAAGCTGCATCGGAAAAAGAGAAATCCTGATTTCAGGAAAAACTATGGGGACAACTTATCATATAACAGTTGTCAGCGGGTATTTTGAAGACACGGCAGGGCTTAAAGATGAGATTGAAAAACGGCTGAAAGCAGTCAGCCGAAGCATGTCAACTTATATGAAAGACAGCGAAATCAGCCGATTCAATGCCCTGAAAAACACAGAGGAAAAGTTTTATATTTCAGACGATTTTCTTCAGGTTATGATGATTGCCAAAAAAGTGTATGAAGCCACAGGCGGCGCATGGGACGGGACCGTTGACCCCTTAGTGACACTCTGGGGATTCGGTCGTTCCGGAGTCAGAGACAGTATTCCCTCACCTGATGAAATCACGTCATGCCTGGCAAATGTCGGCTTTGAGCAGATTGAGATTTCAGAAGAAAAATATCTCAGAAAAAAGAATGCCTCTGTCTCCCTTGATCTTGCTTCCATTGCAAAAGGATACGGTGTGGATCAGATTGCCGATCTGATCGGAAAAAAGGGATTCAAAGATTTTCTCGTGGAAATCGGGGGCGAGGTCGTTGCGTCGGGATTGAGAACAGACGGCAAACCGTGGAAAATCGGTATCAATACCCCCCGCAAAGATGCCCTGCTCAATCAGGTTTACAATATAGTGAATCTTCAGAACAAGGCTCTTGCAACCAGCGGAGATTACAGAAATTTCTTTGAAGCAGAGGGCAAACGCTATTCTCATATTCTGGACCCGGAAACAGGATATCCTGTAACAAACCGGGTGGTCAGCGTGTCTGTCATGGCAGATAACTGCACTTTGGCAGACGGACTTGCTACAGGAATAATGGTCATGGGACATGAAAAAGGAATCGAAGCAGTAAACAGACTCAATGGCGTGGAATGTCTCATTGTCGTGGAAGAAGAAAACGGGACATTCAGCGATTACTACTCAAAGGGATTCAAGCAGATAATTGAAAATTGATGCAGGATGGGTTTCACTACTGAATCAAAAAGGGATTGAATCGGGTTTCATTATCATATAAGCGAGCGACCTTAAAGACTTATAATTTTTTTGCGGCAGAACAGGCATTTTTGCCTGTTCATGATAAGGTCAGACAGAAATGTCTGACCCACCGAATCTTATAAATCATAACGGTCGGTCGCTTACATCTGACTTTTCCTGCTGTTTCAGAAAATTCACCGCCAAATAAGTCAGGGGAGTTGCCGCGGCTTCATACGCGGACTTCATGAGCCATTGCGTTATGACGGCTGAAATCATGCCGTCTATGGGAATTGCTCCTGCAAATGCCAGCGTGATGAATATCGCGGAATCAAGTCCCTGCCCCGCCAATGTGGATGCGATGGTTCTTGTCCAGAGCCAGCGTCCGCGGGTGGCGATTTTCATTTTTGCCATCACAAAGGCATTGGAAAATTCACCGATGAGATAAGCGATGAACGAGGCTCCGAGCAGACGGGGCGTATAACCCAGAATCCGGTTATATGCAGCCTGTCCGTCCCAGAAAGCGGCAGCAGGAAGCAGTCCGCCTGTCCATATAGCGGCGACCGCAATGAGATTGCACAGAAAGCCCAGCCAGATTACCTGTCTTGCTTTTCTGTAGCCGTAAACTTCGGTCAGCACATCGCCGATAATGTAACTTACAGGAAATATGACCAGGGCTGCCGGAAACACAAGTCCCGCCATGCCGACCAATTTGACGGCAATGATATTGGCGGTAATCAGACAGGTGACAAAGACAGCCGCTGTCAGCACAAACCATTTTGAATAGCACTCTTTTTGTTCTTTCATATTCTCCGGCAAATACCGTTGAAACGATTTGCAAAATCGTTTTACAGTAAAACGGCTTTGCAAGCCGTTTTCTATCTATGTCATTGAAACGATTTATAAAA
>DYRK01000187.1 GCA_020718785.1 Desulfatirhabdium butyrativorans
CATTTTTTCAGACCCGAGGGACTGACAATCGACGAAACGAAATTCATTCCCAGATTCGAGAGAAAAGGAGCATAAGGCTGAGTCAAAGAAAATCTGACAGAATATTCGCCGGTTGCAGAAACTGTTTTCACATATTTCAATACAGAGCCTAAGTCCTTCTGATAAAAGGGATGATTCGGATCAATCTGTCTCATAAAGGAAAATACTACGGCTTCTGCATTGAAAACCGTTCCGTCATGAAACAGGACGCCTTTACGCAACTGAAACGTCCATTCTTTTTCGTCCGGCGAAGATTCCCATGAAACCGCAAGGCATGGTTCGATTTCTGTGGAATTGTCTTTATATCGTACCAGTCCTTCGAAAAGATTGACCATGACTTTGACGGATTCTCCGTCTGTAGTTTTGGCAGGATCCAAAGATACGGATTCCCCGCCTCTGGCAATAACTAATTCGCCGCCTTTTACAGGTTCTGCATAAAGCAGTCCTGTTCCGAAAAACCGGTTCGGTCCCCAATTCATTCCGACAATCAGAATTATCAGCAAATATTTTTTCATCACGCCCTCCCAGTCCCCAGCACCCAGTCCCCAGCCCCCAGTTTCAAAACCCGAATCCGACCACCGTCACATCATCCTGCCGTTCATTTTTTCCCTGATGTTGGGCTAAAACTTTGATTATGCTATGCCGCTGCCTGTCAAAAGGCTCCTGTGCAATGTTCAGAAGCAGTTCCCTGAGCTTTTTTTTCCCGAAAGAAACCCGTTTCTCTCCTCCGAGCTGGTCTGTAAAGCCGTCGGTTACGAGATAAAAACACATACCGCTTTCAATGTCAACCGTATGATTCGTAAAATCGAAATCCAAATCAGAATCTCTGTAGCCGATGCTTTGTTTGTCGCCTCGGACAATATTGATCTCGCGCTGATGAACATAATACAGAGACAGCTTTGCACCGGCAAAAATAAGACGGCTGTAATGTTTGCCTGCTGCTTCTATAAAACAGATTCCGGCATCCAATCCGTCATCGGAAGACGCATGGTCCGTATCCTGCTGAAGCGATGTTTTGACAATGAAATTCAATCGCTTGAGAATTTCAGCAGGATCCCGGCATTTCTCGGTTCGGATGATTCTTCTCAGGCCGGATGAGGAAAGCATGGTCATAAAAGCCCCGGGAACTCCGTGTCCGGTGCAGTCCGTAACAGCAACAACAATTCCGTCGGAAAGAACTTCGACATGAAAAAGGTCTCCGCCCACAATGTCTCTGGGTTCCCAGATAAAAAAACTTCGGGGCAGGTATGTTTTTACTTCTTCCATATTGGGCAGCACGGAACTTTGAATCCTTTTGGCACAGTGGATGCTGTCCATGACTTTTTTTCTGGCAGCTTCGGCAATTTCCCGTTCTCTGAATGCTTTTTCTTTCTCGATCCGCTCGGTAATATCTGTCAGTATTCCTTCGATATGAAGAACATCTCCTTCGGCATTGCAGACGGTTCTTGCCGAAAGCGATACCCATATCGGAGTTCTGTCTTTACGGTAGAACTGAGTTTCGAAGTTTTTTACCATTCCCTGTGTTTTGAGAATACGGATAAATTCCCGGCGGTCCTCGGGATTCACATACACCTGATCCGAAAGATCGGAAACAGAGGCGGCCGCTTCCTGTTCCGAATCATAGCCCATAATTTTTGCGATTGCAGGATTTGCATTGAGAACTTTTCCGTCTCCTGTAGTCTGA
Organism: Desulfatirhabdium butyrativorans; assembly: GCA_020718785.1. GTDB lineage: Bacteria > Desulfobacterota > Desulfobacteria > Desulfobacterales > DYRK01 > DYRK01. Next base: position 1,724 of record DYRK01000187.1, read on the forward strand.
TAAATGCCCTCGACTGCATTTTGAAAAATGCCCCGATATTTTTCCTCGGCTTTTCTGAGGGAATTCTGTTTTTCCTCCAGTTCGTCTGCCATTTCATTGAATGCCCAGGCAAGTTCGCCGATTTCATCATTCTGCCGGATATCTGCCCGCTGTTCCAGATCGCCCGCGCTCATGGAACGGATGACTCCGAGCAGATGTTCCAGAGGTTTCGTAAAAGATCGGGCAGTCAGAAATCCCACGCCAATTGCCAGAACAAAGCCGATCACGGAACTGATAAAACCGGCTCTGAGCGTGTCCTGTCTGCTTTGTTCGATTGCCGAGGAATTGACTGCAACCGAGAGAACCGCGACGATATTGCCTGCCCGGTCTTTCAGAGACCGGTATCCGGTGGCGTAAAGATCCGAGCCGATTCGCTCTGTTCCTCGAACAAAGTCATCCGTGCAATATGTTTCCGCTTTTCCGAGATCGCAGAGCGCGGTATCCCATAATCTTTCAAGCCGATTTCCTTTCTGATCCTGAATCGTGCTGACAATTTTTCCCTCTCTGTCCCATTGCAGCGTGATTTCCGCTTTTACCTGTTCTTTGACGGTTTGCAGAAATTCCAGATTAAAAGGAAAGGAGACAATCACAAGTCCCAGAGTTTCGAGCGTCGCCATATTGACTACAGGAAGAAATGTCTTGAATGCAATCCCTTTGCCGGTAAGCATATAATCCGAATTTTCTTCCAGTTCCAGAGTTTTTTCTATTATCGGATCATCGGAAGAAGTGAAAAAGGATTCCGCGGCAGTTCCCGATGAAAAGCTGCGTCCTTTGAGTTCTTTATTTTTGTCGAAGATTTCCACGATAAAGACAAACCAGAGTTCCTGTTTGGCATTGAGCCATTCCTGAATATTTCCGCTTTTAAGACTGTCTTTGACTTCTCCCGTGTCGGCAAGAAGCGCGGCAATATTGTTCACCCGCTTTGCAGTCTCGATAATCACGTCTCCGGCATGGTTCAAGGCTTTTCCGCTTTCTGCCTGAAGGTCTTTTTGCAGACGCTCCAGAGCCATCCGGATGTTGATAAAAGTAATCAGAGCGGTGAGCAGAAGAATTACTATGACGAAAATCAGCGCGAGCCGGATTCTGATGGAATGTCTCATATCCCCTTGCTGGAACCTGTCTGCAAAAATTTCATTTTCGCAATCCTCTGCTTGTCCGGAGGAGTGCAGGCAGACCCTGCACTCCGGAAAGCTATTCTATCCAAAGCCGGTAAAACTTGATGCTGACCGTGGGATGAAAGACCACGCCCTGAACGCTTTTATGATACACTCCGATTCGCTGGGCGTGAGCCAAAGGCGCCCAGGGCGCCTGTTCGTGAATGATTTCCTGAGCTTTATGATACAGGGCTGTTCTCTCCTTCCGATCAGAGATTTCACGGGCTTTGACCAGCAGTTCATGAAGTCCCTCGTGTCTGAGAAAAGAGACATTCGAGGCTTTGGGTTTCACCGTATTGTCCTGATCCAAAAGCACATACAGGAAATTATCCGGGTCTCCGTTGTCTCCGCTCCATCCGAGAAGACACATTTCATGCTCGCCGTTATATGCCTTTGCTGTGTAGGTTTTCCACTCGGACGTTATGATTTCAGCCTGAATCCCGACTTCGGCAAGATTGGCTTTGATTGCACGGGCGATTTTTTCAGGCTCCGGCATATAGGGCCTCGGGCTGGTCATTACTGACAGCGTTGTGGAAAATCCTTTTTCCAGACCTTCTTCTTTCAGCAACTGTCTCGCCTTTTCGGGATTATACTCATAGTCCTCGACAGCCTCGTTTGCTCCCCATACGGTGGGCGGAAGGGGATTTTTGGCAGGCACCGCCAGTCCCTTGTAAAAAAGTTTTACCAGATTCTGCTTGTTGATCGCATAATTCACAGCCTGTCTGACTTTGATACGGTCAAAAGGCTTTTTCTCCGTATTCATGGCAAGATATCCGACATTGAGTCCGGGCGCGGCAATCAGTTTCAGATTTTTTTCCATTTCGATTTCTTTTACCGCATTCGGATCAACTCCGTCCATACCATGAATCGCAGAGGTTTTCAATGCCAGCAGACGATTTTTGTTATCGGGAATGGACTTGAAAATCAGGCGTTCCAATTTCGGAGGATTGTCCCAGTACTCGGTATTCTTTTTGAGGATGATGCGATCTCCCGGAATCCATTCTTCAAAAACAAAGGGACCCGTGCCGACCGGATGTTTTCCAAACTCGTCTCCCCATTTTTTCAGGGCTTCCGGACTCGCTATAGGCGCGGCGTCCGGCATTCCGAGATTGGAGAGGAAAGGAGCAAAGGGCTTTTCCAAAGTGATTTTGACCGTATAATCGTCAAGTGATTCTACTTTTCGGATATACTGAAACACAAATCCGGCTGCGCCGAAGTTTTTCCGATAAAAAGGATGGGCAGGATCGGTCTGTCTCGAAATCGAATAAACCACCGATTCTGAATTGAAATCTGTTCCGTCATGGAATTTCACTCCTTTCCGCAGATGGAACACCCATTCCTTTCCTTCGGACTTGTTTTCCCATGACAGAGCCAGTGCGGGTTCGATGTCGGAGGTGTTGTCCTTGTAACGGACCAGCCCCTCGAAAATATTGATGATTACTTTGTTCGACTCTCCGTCTGCGGCAAAAGCCGGATCCAGCGTCACCGAGTCGTTTCCGCGCCCCCAGATGAGCGTTTTGCCTGTACCGGCTTGATCCTGCGCCGTTGCAAGCCCGGCGCAAAACCAGCACAGAAGGCAGATAAAAAAAATTCTTTTGAGCATGTTCTCCTCCTTTTTCATGGTTATGGTAGGGTCACGCCGGCGGCGTGACCTGATTAACTAATGCTCACGAGGTCTGTTTCTAAACAAATAGGCTGTCAGTTTTCTGCCTTCTTCGTATTCCTTTTTGAAGTCAGCGGGAAAATCCCAGCCCAGGGATTTGTAAAGCGCGAAGCGGTGCAAATCAAATGCGGATTCAACGAGTTGACCGTAACTTTTGGCAGCCGGCAATATCATCCAGTAGTAAGCAAAAATAATAGCGACAATACTCACCGGAACTGCCCACCACGCGTAATATATCCAGATCAGGAACAATGCGCCCCAACTCCAGACACGCACTGCGGTATCTAATTTGTCTCTGGCTTCGGCAAGTTCTTTTTTCACAGGCTCAGGCAGCGCTAACCACAGCCGGGGCCAGCACACAGAAGCTTTCAGTCCGTATTTCTGATCCGGGCGCATTTCCACTGCACGGAGATAATTTCCCAGATCGGTTGGCATTCGGTGCGCCGGTTTTTCGGGGATATAGATCAGTTCGCCCTCAATGCCTGAAAGCTCCGCATCTTCTTCGGGCGTTCGGACAGATTTGACCGCTAAATCCTGATAGCGGTCATATTTTATTTTGTAAAGAGATTCCCGAATGTCTCTCCGCCACTTCCAGAATCGCCGGGGAAAGGGATAATAGCCTTCGAGAAATCGCAGTACGAATAAATCGAACTGTTTGACAATGTTGGCAATTGCACTCATCATCACCATTAAGCTGAAAATACAGAGCAATGTCGGAACCGGCTTGAATAAATTGCTGACCCATTGAAACAAATTCAGCCAACCGAGGCTCCAAAGGTCGTGATCCCATGCCCACGCCAGAAACCCGCCGAACCAGAATAGCACGCCGGATTTCAGTAGCACTGCTGTCCACTGCTCAATGGGGCTGCCGACCCATCCTTCGCCGAAATCGGAAATCATCATTGTCAGGACTTTCTTTTGAAAGAAGTGTTCAGTTCACGACAGATCGGCACCTCTTCGCCGCCCATTCTTGCCCAGTCTCTTGTTTTACATTCACAGTCGGAAAAGGCGCATTTGTCTCTTTGTCCGGGACAGGTGTATATCTCAATTCCGCCGACGGATGTCACAGAATTTCCGGCTAACGGCGAAAACATTCTCGTTCCGTCCGCAGAATAGCCTTTTCCCTCAAAAAATTTTTCTGTCCACTCCGATGTTTTCTCATTCCTTGTCAGCAAACGGAGAATATCGGTATCTGTCTTTGCGCCGGACTGAAACTGTTTCAGCAGGGCATCAAGCTCCTGTCCGATCTTTTCCGCCTCATCTCCTGCCAGTTCTTTCAAAAAAGGGCGAATATTTTGTGCCGCCTGCAAAATGTCTTCTGTTTTGTACATGGTTTTACTCCTTAATGTGGGATGGGTGAAACCCGCCGCTTTACCTCATTTTTTTGTAAGCATCTTTCCGATGACGTATGGCAAGAATGTCTATCACTCGTTTTTTATCATAAACTGCATAGACAATACGATATTCACCTATACGGATACGCCACAGGTTTTCTTCCCCCTGTATCTTCCGACATCCTCTCGGACGGGGATTTTCAGCCAAAGATTCAATTTTAGGAAACAGCTTGCTTACTACAGAAGCAGCAAGCATTTCAAGTTCTTTACGGGCTGAACGGGTAAAAATAATACCATAGTTATCCATTCAGCTTTCCCTGCTGTTTCAATCTTTTTCTGACAGATTCCAAAGACTCACGGGGGTCATCATCTCTTGACCGGGCAATTAATTTGTCATAAAAATCTTCCCACAGGTCCCCGTGTTCTTTGAGATCAATAAGAACAGCCGTTTTCTCTCCTTTGTCATCTACTATAAATTGGATACCTTTCATTTGATTCCTCTCTCTCAACCCGAGGGTTCCCGGCAATGAATTGCCGGGCTATTTTCGGATGTCCCTGGGGGACAAAGATTAAACCCCCATATACCCGAACCCCGCCCAATGAAACGGATGTGCATAACGCCGCTCTTTGGGCTTGAACATCACAGCCTGTTCAAGATAATCGGCGGTCGGATATGCCATTTTCGGGATTTCGGATTGGGGCATATTCGTTTTTTTCATCTCGAAATACTGCTGTTTTTCCCGATTCGTGGTATCCCGCATCCAGATTTGAGCTTGACGCAAAGCTTCCGGCGGTTCCATGCCCTGTTTCTGCCATAGCTCGTAGAAATACGCCATGAGCATCATAGTGCTTGAGTCATACACCGACCAGAGCGAAGCCATCACCCCGCCCATGCCTGCCTGCAACATACCCGCAGACAGACTGACCACTTCATCCGGCAGTTTCCTGAAATCGGGAATGCCGGTTTCGCACGCGGACAGGACTGCCAGCCGGATGCTGTTCAGGCGCAACGCCAGCATCATTTTCAATGTGAGCCTTTCGCCGTTTGCCATGAGCAAGCCGCTGTTCAGGGGTTCAAGAAAATCGGCGGATCCGTGACAGGAAAAATGCAGCACCGTACTCTCATTCAGGGCATTCAGCACCGCGCCACACGCTGCCTGTTCATGCCTGAAAACCCGGCGATGCTGTTCTGAAAAATAAGAACACACGGTTGCCACTTCGTATTCGGAATTGGGCAGCGGTCCGGCGCCGGCATCTTTAGGCTGAGGCTTGGGTTCGTCCACTGCCAGCAGTTTATCTGATAAAACACGGTTCGCAATATCCTGCGCTTTAGCCAAAGACCGGGCATTGGGCGAGTATGTGATGAGCAGATCGTCAAGCGCATAGCGTCTTCCTGTGGGCTTCGTGCTGTCCGAAGTCCATGCCGCATGAAGCGGAAGCAATCCCAGCCTCCCCACCGGAATCAGCGTTACGCTTATCGGAGAAGCCGGAGGAGTGCTAAAATGAAATTTTAGCATTTCTGCCACAATCGGGCACATCGCCGTATCCCAAAGCCATTTCGTGGTATTGTCCAAAGCGGCAAACCATGCGTCACGGGCGAATGTCTCATCTTTCGGGCTGTTCCGCCAATTAAAATATGCGCCGAGATAGCCGACCAATCTATCTTCTTCCGAACAAAGTCTCATTCAATGCTTTGTCCGTGAGTTCCGGCAGCCAGACCGGGCTTATCTCTTTTTCTCTCACAATGAGCGCAAGCCCTCCGGCATCAGTTGCCATGATATAGACCAGCGGGTGTTTCTGCGCCGCAGACTCGATTTCGGAAAAATCCGGCGCAGAGAGAAAACTTTCATAGCCCTCGATTTGCCGGATGGACTGAATGATCTCATCCATTCTCACCCGTGTCTGCTTCAAATCTTCATAAAGCTGATTGCGCTTTTCGTCTTTCAGGTCGCTTTCGCCCATTTTCCGTATCAAATCATGATGCTCGGCAATGCTTTGCTGATAATCTCTTACCAAATCGGCATGTTCCGTGTTTTCCAATTTTTTGAAATCAGCACGGTCAGCGGCAAGGGCTTCGCTCATCAGCCGAGCCTGTCCCCGTTCCAGAGCGACAACAGCCGCCTGCAATTTCCCCTCACCCCTGACCCCTAACCCCTCACCCGCTTTTACAAGCGCATAGCCCCCCAGCGCCGCAAGCCCCTGCGTTTCTTTGAGAAAACTTTCTTTTGCTTCCCGCAGGAGTTGAATTTTGAAAAGCCGCTCTCCGGCTTCATACACATATTGATATGCCTGTTCTGCTTCCTGCCATGATGTCCGTTCAACTGCCCAACGGAGCCAATTGCGGGAACTTCTCAGCCCTTCCTCAACTGCAATTTCTAATCCTTTTTTGGCAGCTTTCTGAAAAGAATCTCTGCCCTCCTCCAAATCCGCCGATGCGCCGGTTCGGGCATAACGATACATCAGACCGGTTCCCAGATTGTTGAGAAAACCGGGCAAATCCGGGGAGTTTTCAGGTGTAAGAGATACCGCTTTGCGAGATGCCGCAATATCTACCTCCAAATCCTCCAATGCCCCGGTTCGGGCGTAGCGATCATTCAGGCCGTTTCCCAGATTATTGAGAAAACCGCGCAAATTCGGAGAGTTTTGGGGAGTAAGAGAAACGGCTTTCCGATATTCCTCAATAGCCGCCTCCAAATCCGCCAATGCCCCGCTTCGGGCATAGCGGTTTCTGAGACTGTTTCCCAGATTATTGAAAAAACCAGGCAAATCCGGGGAGTTTTGGGATGTGAGAGATACAGCTTTCTGAAAAGTCTCAATACCTTCCTCTAAATCCGGCAATGCGCCGCTTCGGGTGTAGCGTTCACTGAGACCGACTCCCAGACCAGTGAGAATCGAGGGCAAATCTGGAAATTTTTTAGGTGTGAGAGAAATGGTTTTCCGATACGCCTCAATAGCCGCCTCCAAATCTACAAAGGCTCCGCTTCGGATGTAGCGTTTCATAAAACCGGCACCCAGATTGTTGAGAAAAGCGGGCAAAGCTGGGGAGTTTTCGGATGTGAGAGAAACTGCTTTCCGATGTGCCTCAATAGCCGCCTCCAAATCTGCCAATGCTCCGCCTCTGGCATAGCGGTTCATAAGACCGGCTCCCAGACCGGCGAGAATCGAAGGTAAATATTCCGAATCTTCGGAAAGCGATTCTGCCAATTGTTTCCAGCAGGACAATGCCCTATCCAAATCTTCGATATCTCCCCTTGCCCAATAGCGGCGGAGATATGTGCCTGCGCTGTCATTCAGCACACCCAGCCGTATTTTTTCATCGGCATCGGCAAAATCGTTGTGCTGCAATATCCGCTCCCATGCTGCAATCGCTTCATCAAGAGCCTGTATTCCGCCGCCGTGTAGGTAGCGTTCTTGTGTGGCTTGGGCTTGCTCGATGTCGGCGTAGAATTTCAATGGAACAGAAGAAAAACGACTCAGAATTTTTTGTATAAGAAGCGACAATAGCAGGACTGGTAAAAGTGGTAAAAGGATCATCGCCAGTATCAGCTTGCCGACACGACGCAGAAATCTGTCTTTCCATTGTACAGGTTCTTTTAATTTTCCTCGCAGTATATCCCGCCGTCCCTCAAGCCTTTTTTTACTGTTTTCATCGCCCTGTGACTTGGCAGTGCTTATCAACATATCAAATAATGCATCTGCCTCTTCTCCTAACAATATCGGATGGTTGGCTAATATTGCGGCTATTTTTTCTATTTTTTCCAAGCTGTCGGCATTTATCAAGTCTCCCAATGCTTCCTGAAATGCTTGCATATCAAATCGTTCTGCGGGCATGGTGCGGTCTCCTTTGCTGTTTGGTTTCTGCGCCCTGATTCACATTGTCTTTCACCCTGAAAAAATCAGATTTACAAGATTCTGGCATGGTTTGCAAGGAAAATTCACAGTGTCTGAACCCTGATTCACCTGATTAAAGGATTAAAGGATTTCTGTCAAGCCTTCCGGTC